>NZ_JBDNJQ010000007.1:0-113879 GCF_051172895.1 Nostoc sp. CALU 1950
TCCGCCTCAATTCAAGCTACCGGAGGCGGAGCCTCCCAGAATGGATTCCCAGCCTGGAGGCTGGGAACCAGTCATAACAAGGGCTGTATCTTTTCTTAGTACCATTCGTCTCACATCCGTACATCCGCATCAGGATTTGATAAATTCCAGCAGATCGGCGTTGATCTGTTCCTTGCTCGTGTCACCCAGAGCGTGCGCTCCCCCAGGATATATCTTCAAAGTCGAATTCTTGACGAGCTTCGCAGACAAAAGGGCAGAAGCACCAATCGGCACGATCTGATCGTCATCACCGTGGATGATCAACGTCGGCACATCGAACTTCTTCAAATCCTCGGTGAAATCTGTTTCCGAAAACGCCTTAATACAGTCATAGGCGTTCTTATGGCCAGCCATCATCCCCTGCATCCACCAGGAATAGATTAGCCCTTGGGAGACTTTAGCACCGGGTCGATTGAAGCCAAAGAACGGGCCACTGGGTACATCCAGAAAGAACTGCGAGCGGTCGGCCAAAAATGCCGCACGAAAGCCGTCAAAGACCTCAATGGGTAGCCCACCCGGATTTGCCTCCGTCTTGAGCATGAGCGGCGGCACTGCGCCCATCAACACTGCCTTGGAAACGCGCTTGGTTCCGTGGCGGCCGATAAAGCGCGCCACTTCACCCCCGCCGGTAGAGTGTCCGATCATCACCGCATCGTTAATATCCAGTTTCTCGAAAAGCTCTGCCAGATCGTCGGCGTAGGTATCCATATCATTGCCGTTCCACGGTTGGCTCGACCGGCCATGACCGCGACGATCGTGTGCGATGCAACGATAGCCATGTGAGGCGAGAAAAAACATCTGCGATTCCCAAGCATCCGCGCTCAGTGGCCAGCCGTGGCTGAAGACAATGGGCTGTCCTGTGCCCCAGTCCTTGTAATAGATTTGCGTACCATCCTTAGTCGTGATTGTACTCATCTGGCTCCTAGGTAAATTGTGATTTCCCAATCTGTATCTGATTCGGACTGTAAAGATAACTGCATCCGCGATCGCTAACTGATCGATCAGTTGATACATAACTGATTTCAGTCAGCGATCTTCTTGATTTGTCAATACATATAAGCAAATTGCTACTTGATCAGTTGATACATAACTGATTTTGATGACCTGATTGCTCGCTCAGGTGGCTTATCTACCTTTCAATCAGTTGTCTTCATTATTCAATTTTGGTTCAACTGAGACCACTCAAGTTCTTTAATTTAAGATACCAGTTAACTTAGGGCTTACACACTTTGTAAGATCAACGGGTAACGATAAAGGCAGCCAGAGCGATCGCGACAACATCCTCAGTAAGAGCAGCAGGAACTGCACCAATCCGTTCAATGGCGGCTATCCGAACCGCTCGACCCCCATACGTACCGACCAATGCACCCACAATACCAAAGAGCGCTCCAACAATTGCAAAACTGCTGTTTGCTCCGGTGACTAGCCATCCCACAATGCCACCACTGAGAATCCGAGCAATCAACGCAGGGGGACTGGTGCGAGAGGGGATTTGCGGCAGCATGTCGCCAATCAACTCAGCCACTGCCAGTACAGCCAGAACGATCCCTATAATCCCACCACGTGCCAGAAATAAAGCAGCAGGGGCTGTCAACGCTCGCAGTCCCGCAACTAACCCAAGGAAAAATGCAGAAATCAATGTCACGAACATAAATAGCCCTTCTGGTAGATTTGGATGCCATCTTTAGTCATAATCGTGAGTAACAATCGTGCTCATGAGATTATTATTCCTTCAATGGGTTGATAATAGTCTGATTAGTCATTCGAGGGTTCGCAGTTAAGTGTTCTTATTCTTCAACACTGGGTTCCAGTCAAACCACTCAAGTTATTTGAGTTAAAACTCAACTTATCAGGTTGTGCGTAATATTCGTGATATTCTCTGTGAGAAACTGGAAGATGTATTGAGCCGAGACACGCAACTTTCACGTCGCGCATCTCGGCTCAATACCAAGTGGATGCTACTGTAGCTGAAGCTGGCGCAGCTTTGATAAACGTGTGTCAAGTACTGACGAGCTTCTACCTCTGCAATGAAGTATTGACTCTTGTAGAAGCCAGAACTGAATGGCGCTAAGATAAGCCCAAAGTCTTGGTTTGTCTCGTTTCCAGCCTACAGGCTGGGAATATATTCCGAGATATCTGGTCAAGCCACTAAAGGCAGAGCCTCCAGGCTAGGAACCAGCTAGGGCGAAGTTTTCTTGCGACTAAGCCTTCTGCCCCTACCTTTGTAATTTACTAACTTGCCAAAAAAAATGTAGAAATATCTACTTCAAAACCTGTGTTATTTAATCTTTGAAATAAATAAATCTCGCATACTTGTTAAGCTGTTATCCAGGCTATAAGATAGCCAGCACTCAAAGAACAAACAACTGTTACTGGATAATCGTTTTTTGGCAGTCCTCTCAAGATACCTTTGACAATTTTAGTAAATGAATTTATAGGAACTGTTCAACTAAAATATTTTAATTTTTTGCCCAGAGTCTCACATATTTTTGGCTATTTTTATCAGCTTTTTGTTAACATTCACCACTTCTGGTTGTATCCTAAAGAGCCTTTCAGACAAGGCGTTTAGGTTCTAGGACTAAATCTACAGCAGTGCTAAAATCCTTAACAATTAAATCGGGGTAGTAAAGTTCCAATTGGGTGCGATCGCGGATACCAGATTCCACAGCCATCACCTTAATACCATAATTTTTCGCAGCGGTGATGTCGGCTTCCGTATCTCCCACCATCCAGGTATCAGCGGCGGGGGGCAGTTCTTTTAAAGCCCTAGCCATCAACAAAGGCTTATCTTCAATATCGCGAGTTTTAACGTAGTCGTTACTCAGGCAATAACAACGATTTTCCGGGAAAAATCTACCTAAATCATATTTTTTAAAGGCATAATCTAGTTCCCGAACTCGGCGCATGGTCATAACTGCTAAATCAATTCCAGCTTGTTGAATTTTTAACAGTGCATCAACGGCACCAGGTGCGAGAGTGTCATAGTTAAAATAAGTTTCTGTATGCACAGTTTGCCGCCGTAATTGGGCGAATTCTTGTGCTTGGGCTTCGTCTAACCCTGAATTTAAGGCGATTTGTTTTTCAGGAACACGCGATCGCTTTAACTGCCAAAATTCCGCTTTCGGAAGTTCTTGCACTGCTTGGTCTGGGCGACGGGTTTTTTCCAAGCAAAATTGATAAACACGGTAGTACCGTTCGGAAACATCAATAATTGGGCCGTCGAAGTCAGTAATCAGTCTTAGCATCGCTGCAAAATGTTAATTTTTATCAAAATTATCTCAGATATATGGCTATTTTTAGATCAATAATCTCCACTATTGAATTCAACTAAGTATTTTTTCGTAAAAACTTTTTTAGAAAGTATCGACGATGATGTGGAAAAAATCCTCTAACTTTAAGCATCTTTAACTATAGTGACAGTTTGAAAAAATACAACTAAGATGTAAGCGGTCACATATCCGGCTGTATCAGCTAACTGATATTGACTAAATACAATACATAGATATAACGAATGAGTGGTTGACTAGCAGCTATCAAAGTTAAAGACTATCTACGGGTGTTCCTCGTCCTTGTGTAATTGGGATTCGCCGCAAAAATTATACCAACAGGTTCATCTAATTTTTGGAGACATTGCAGTGTAGTGTCTCTACATTAATTTGGGTTTCTATTTATGAAGAAGGGAAAGGGGAAAAAGTAAAAACCTCGCCCGCAAGTGGCGCGACCTGTTCATCCCTTTCCCCTTTTCCCTTTAACCTTTTCCCTTCTTGTTTATATATCAGGTCTACCAATGAATAATTTTAAATATTTGGGTTACATTACTTTGTTTGGAATTTTAGCTTCTGCGTCAACGGCTATTGCTCAAACAATACCAGAAATAGAACCGATATTTACCCCCCGCTTTGGAGTACGCTATACCACTGAGGGAGCAGGATATGAATCATTTAGCAGTTTTGAGGGATTTTTGCCTGTTTTGCAAACTCCTGGCAATACTTTGACTTTCTTACAAGGGAAGGTTTTATTAGACAATGACTCGAATTTAGCTGGCAATATATTATTAGGACATCGATTGTTTAGCGAAAAAGCTAATCGGATTATTGGTGGCTATATTTCTTATTCTACCCGTGACACAGGTAAGAGTAATTTTGATCAGTTAGGGCTAGGTTTTGAAGCTTTAGGTAGTTGGGATTTTCGCTTTAATGCTTATCTTCCCTTGAATTCTTCAGAAAACCAAGTTGACCAAACGAATCTGCCATACTTTCAAGGTGATTCATTAATGATACAGCGATCGCGCTTTTTAGAAGTGGCGATGTCTGGTGTAGATGCAGAAGTTGGTACGCGCTTGGCAAGCATTGGTAGTGGCGACTTGCGTGGCTATGCAGGTGTATACTATTACTCTGGAGGTCAATCTAAGGAAGCTTTTGGTTGGAAAACGAGAATCGAAGCTCGTCCTAATGATTTTTTGGGTTTGAGTCTTTCTCTACAAAATGATGACCTATTTGATACTAGGCTGGCTTTTAGTATTGGTGCAAATTTCCCTGGTAGCGGCGCTAGGAGAAGCAAGCCGAAGAAAGATAGCGCTTTAGCGCGGATGGCAACAACAGTAGAGAACCAAGCTGCTATTCTAGTTGCTGTTGAAAAAAGAACTGATGCTTTTGCTGCAACGGTTGAATCAGAAAGCCAAGGTTCTGCAAATAATACTGATACTCCGACAAATAATACTGATACTCCAACAAATAATACTGATACTCCGACAAATAATACTGATACTCCTACCAATAATAACCGCTCCATCATTATCCACGTAGCCCCTGGTGGTACTGGTAATGGTACATTTGAGTCTCCCTTTGGCACAATTGCCGATGCTTTGGCGGTAGCTAAAGCAGACAATGTGATTTATGTTCGTTCTAATCAAAACACTGCTTTTTCACCATTTACTATTCCCGATGGCGTTCGAGTATTCTCTAGTGGGCCTCTACAAGTAGTTAATGTCAAAGATTTGGGAGTCGTCACCCTACCTTTATCGGGTAGTGGGATACATCCAATAATTACTGGTATGGTTCCCACTGGAAATGGATTAATCACACTGGGTAACAATACTGTTATTTCTGGATTTAATATTCAAATTCCTGGTACTGATGATGCCAGAGGCGTTAAGGGAACTAATATTAGTAATGTGAGAATTTTAGATAATAAAATCACTAATGCTTTTAGTGAAGGTATTTATTTAGAAAATGTCACAGGTACGGTAGAAATTGCCAAAAATACTATCACTGATACCCGCAATCCTGCAATTGATTCTAGTTTAGAAAGTGGGATTTTTGTTTGGAATTACCAGGGTATTACGGATTTAACAATTACCGACAACCGCATCATTACGAACTTTGATGTTGATACTAATTACAGAGTAGATGGGATTGAAGTTAATCTCTGCCGCGATTTTAATGCGCTCTTTGTAGATAAAACTTGTACTAGCAACGCTAGCATTACAGCTAATATCCTCAATAACCAGATTACTTACAATGGTCAAGTTAATGGTGGTTCTGGTGCAGATGGTATCGATTTGAATTTAGGTAACTTAGGACAAGGCACGTTTGTAGTTAGTGGAAATACCCTGACTAACATTGTTGATGTGGGGATTTCAATTAATGCCGTCGCCAATTCTGAAGGTAATTTTACTATTGCCAATAACATTATTACCAATGTTGGTGATAGTAGTATTGAAGTTGAATTGCTCAAGCCAGAAGCTGTAACTCCGGCTGTCAATTTGTTTAATAATAGTATTACTAGCTTCACGATTACAGGTAATACTTTAGATACGGCTGGTAATGACGGTATTGACTTTGAAGTGGCAGACAAAGCAGATGTAACTGTGACTATTGCTAATAATATTATCCAAAATATTGGCAATGGTGATAGTGGCGATCGCGCTATTCAATTACAAGCAACAGATAATGCGATCGTTCGTCCTACAATTAATAGTAATACTATCAACAATATTTCTGGAGATGCTATACAACTAGCTCAAGTTATTTCTCCTACAATTACTACCAATAATATTAAAAATACAGGCGAGCGAGGTATTGTAGTAGAAACTGCTAGCGGTACTACAAATATTAGCGATAATACCTTAACCGATACCAACCAAGAAAGCATTAAGTTATCGGAAATTACAGGCACAGCAACTATTAGTCAGAACAACATCAATGGTAGCAACAATAATACTGGTATTGACTTTAGCAATATCACAGGTGATGTCAATTTAACAATTGCTAATAATCAGTTGACAGAAAACCTTAATGATGTTCGCGTCAGTTTAGCTGGCACAACTGGCACAGTACAAATTAACGACAATACCATCATTAATAATGGTACTGCTGTGGATGTTCAATTAGGAGAAAATACCAGTTTAAGCACTGTAGATATCAAAAATAACCAAATCACAGGGACAGATACAAGTATCGCATCAAGTGGTATCAACTTCCAAGCATTTGAAAATGCAGTTGCGGGTGATGTCACAGTTTTCGATAATACTATCAACACCATGACTAATGGTGATGGAATCAACTTGCAACTCAATGGTACTAGCAGTGCTAAATTCACAATTTCTAGTAACATAATCAGCAATATCCAAGATACCAATTCAGGAGACTTTAACTTTAGTAATGGCATAAACATAGAATTATTAGACAATGCTAATGCCAATGTCACCCTCTCTAATAACAACATTTCCCAAATCCCAGTAGGTAACGGAATTTATATGCAGTTAGCTGGTGGTGATAATATTCAAGAAATTGCGATTACCGATAATACTATTTCCCAAATCACCACAGAAGGTAATGGTATTAACCTGCAATTCTTAGATAATTTTGATGCTTCTAACATTAATACAACGGTAAATATTGCCAGAAATAATATCTCTGATGTTCAAGGAACTGGTATTAATGTCTTCAATGAAACTTTAGATAATACAGTCAATGTCACATCTGATGCTAATATCATTACTAATACTTCTGGAGATGGTATACAACTACAACAGGTAACGAATCCTCAAGTTATCAACAACAACATTACTAATGCAGGTGAGCAAGGTATACAGGTAGAAACCGCAAGGATTACTGCTAATGTTAGTAACAATACAATTACAGATACTCAACAAGAAAGTATTAGCTTATCTGAAGTCATAGGTACAGTTAGCGTTAACCAAAATACTGTTAATGGAATTAATAGCAACAATGGTATTGTGATCAGCAATACTACAGGTGCAACAGCTTTAACAGTCAATAGCAATAATTTGACAGAAAACTTTAATGATGTTCGCATCAGTTTAGCTGGTACCGCTTCGGGAACCTTACAAATTAACGAAAATACCATCACTAATAATGGTACTGCTGTAGATGTACAATTGTCAGATAGTGCTAACTTTAGTAATGTAACTATCAACAACAACCAAATCAATGGAGTCGATGCAGACATCACATCTAATGGTATCAACTTACAAGCGTTTAACGATGTTGTTGCTGATAATGTTACCGTCTCAGGAAATACTATCAACACCATAACTAATGGAGATGGAATTAATCTTCAACTCAATGGAAATAGTCGTGCTGCATTTACCATTTCTAGTAATACAATTAGCGATATAAAAGACACTGTTACTGGAGATTTGAATTTTACTGATGCTATCAATCTAGAGTTTTTTGATAATGCCAATTCTACAGTCAGTATTACTGAAAATAATATCTCTGACATAGCTGGACGCGGTATTAGTGCGGGTAACTTTAGCAATATAACTACTTTGGATGTAAGTATTACAGACAATCAAGTTTCAAATACCACCGCTGAAGGCATTGGATTAGATGATTTGCAAGGCAATCTAGAGGTAGTAAATAACACTATCGCAAATAGTCAAGTTGTAGGAATTAAATTGAGTGGTGGTGAGATAGCAAAAATTACTGATAATACTATCACTAATGTAGGTACTCAAGGTATCCAGGTAGAAAATTCTAGCGGTACTATCAATATAGATAGGAATACAATTACCGATGCTAATCAAGAAAGCATTGCCTTATCTGAAGTAACAGGTACAGCTACCGTTAATCAGAATATTATTAACGGTTTGAATAACAGTTCTGGTATTTTTACCCAAAATTCTACGGGTAGTGTGGATTTAACAATTGACGATAATACTTTGTCAGAAAACCAGAATGATATTGGCGTCAATTTTTCTGGCATGGCATCGGGTACAGCACAGGTTAATAATAATACCATTTCTAATATTGGTAGTGGTGTGGATGTTCAATTAACAGACAGTGCTAATTTGAGCAGTATAACTATTAATAACAATCAAATTACTGGAGTAGACACAAGTACTGCCTCAAATGGTATCAACTTCCAAGCTGCTGATGATGTTGTTGCTAACAATGTTACTGTTTCCGGTAATACTATTAATACCATAACTAATAAAGATGGGATGAGTTTTCAAGTCAGTAATAATTCTCAGACCATCTTTACAATATCTGGAAATACAATTACCAATGTGCGAGATTTTAATCCAGGAGACTCGATATTGAATGATGCTATTAACCTAAAATTCTTTGATGATAATGTTAGCAGTAGTGCTACCATCTCCAACAATGTTCTGTCAGTAATTGATGGAAGTGGTATCCATGCAACTAATAATGGCAACGATAGCACTAATTCGGTAGAGGTAACAATTACAGGAAATCAATTTAGTAACATAGACGATATTAATATTCGTCTTGAAAATATTTCAGATTTTCAAATATGACTATAGCAAATTAATACATCTTTGGGTGAAGACGCGATGAATCGCGTCTCTACAAAATGGTCTATTTGTCGCGTTATTTTTTCAAATTGGTATAACTTGCATAATTAGGGCGGATAAGATGCACACCCCACTAGAGTTATGTTTCATTCGGTTATACAAATTGAATATTTTTAGCTTAGAAGTAGTTATTGCAAAGTACCTCGTTTGATTTGTTCGCTTTCAATAGCTTCAAATAAGGCGCGAAAGTTTCCTTCCCCAAAACCTTGAGCTTGGAAACGACGCTCAATAAACTCAAAGAAAAATGTCGGCTGCTCAAAAATTGGCTGGGTAAAAATTTGCAGTAATAAGGGTGCGGTATTTATTCCCTCTAAAGGAGTATATTCTTGCCAGTCCACGAGAATTTCTTGTTGGGCGATCGCTTCCAGTTCTAGAGGAGATAGTGTCAGTCCTGGACGCTGTTTTAGCTGTGAATAGTAAGTTTGGGGAACTGAGAGTAAGGATAAACCACTGGCACGAAATTTAGCGATCGCACTCACAAGATTAGTTGTCCGCAAAGCAATATGCTGAATTCCTGCGCCCTGGTTGACATCTAGAAATTCCTGAATTTGAGAATTTCTGGAAGCCGGTTCATTAATTGGCAATTGGACGCTACCGTTACGCGAAATCATCACCTGGCTGTGTAAAGCAGAGCGATTGGTTTTAATTTTAAATGCTTGCTGGGGTTGAAAATCTAGAATGTTTTCGTACCAAGCCACAGCACGCTCTAATTCACCAACTGCCACATTCAGCACTACGTGATCTATGGCGGTAAAAGTGTTGTCATTTGTCTTTTGTCCTTTGTCAAAAACTAATGACGGATGACTACTGACTAATGACCTTTCTATCAACGTATGAGTAAGTCCACCCCAGGCGGCAATTTTGCCACATTTGAGGAATGCCGTACCCACCTGGCGTTCCTGGACGGGTTGTAGGATTGTAGCACCGTGTTTTTGAGCTAGTGCGATCGCAGCTTCTACATCTTCCACAGCAAAAGCGACATCTGCCACACCAGGTGGATATTGACGCAGAAACTCAGCTACCGGACTTGTGGGTAACAGTGGTGAAGATAGAAAAAAGCAGACAGCACCATTTTTCACCACTTCTGTACAAGTGTGAAATGAATTGCTGCGATCGGTTACTGGTTGAAAACCAAGATGGTGTACAAACCAATCCCGCCATACTTTGGCATCTTCTACATAGAAATGAACGTGATCAATTTTCATAGATACTGAAAATCCAGCATAAAAGTTTATATATCTGTAAATTTTGCCTTTTTTGCTAGATTTTCACGTCTTTCCTAAGCAAGAAATATGTAGGCGCACTCCTTCTTTAAAAGAACAGATGACTATCAGGTTGAATGTTAATTTCCATTGGCACAGCTTGCGGTTCGGCAGAAATGGCAAAGAAAATAGCATTGGCAGCAGTTTCAGCACTGAGCATTTTTTTCCGGTCTACTTTTAGGTTGACGTTATCCCAAAAAGGAGAATCTACCCCACCAAAGTAGAATAGCGTGAACTTGATACCAAAACGCTTGAGTTCCTCTGCCATGCACTTGCTAAAACCGACAACACCAAACTTAGAAGCAGAATAAGCCGCTGCCATCCCCATCGAATGCTTGCCCAAAATTCCTACCACATTACAGATGTGACCAGACTTGCGCTTTTGCATCTCTTCAGCAGCCGCCTGAGTGGTGTAAAAGCTACCTTTTAAGTTGACATCTAACATCTTGTCTAAATCAGCGGGTTCCAGGCTGTTGTAGGGCTTGAGTATACCAGCACCAGCTGCATTCACTAAAATATCGATTTGACCAAACTCAGCGATGGTCTTTTCTATCAAAGTATCTACCTGTTGGGGATCAGTAATATCAGTGGGAACGGTCAAAACTTGCCCTGGTAAATCATTTGCCAGTGTTGTTAAACGAACCGCATCTCTGGCAGCCAGTACTAACCGGACTCCGGTAGGCGCAAGTTTGTGTGTTAAAGCTGAACCAATACCACCAGTAGCACCGACAATAACAACGACTTTATCTTGCATCGTATTATTTACATTTCTTTACATCTTTTTACATAATACTGAATTACAGGCTTAGATTGTACGTAAACATAGAGAAAGTATTTACTCGCAGAGTAATGCTGTTACTTCGTATTCCTTGCCATTTGCTTTTAATGTAAATGTGGGAGATGATTCTAAGTATTTAGTTAAGTTGGAACCTAACTTTAATTTTTTAATAATTGAATTAGGAGATTCTCCGGTTATTTTCCGTAACTCTGAGCCTAGCTTAGACACAGATAATTTAGTTTTAGGAGAGTTTATTTGTATATCTTGAATAATTTTTAATAGTAATTCATCTAATGTTTTACCATTAGTATTTACCGATGAATCTTCTTTTTTCTCTTCCTCTTCTTCTTGAATAGATTCTGTAAATGAGTTATTTAAAGTAGGAATTATTTTCTCAACTTCTGTTTTTTTGGGATTCTCTTTAATATTGATCTCGCATCTTTCTTGAAATAAAGTTGCAACAGCTACTAAACTGTCTAGTCGAGCATTGATTGATTCCTGTTCAGTTTTAATTAAATCTTGAATTGTATCAACCACTTTTTCCAAGGATGGAACTTCTGTTGCCATTGCTAGTGAATAATCAGTAATTTTGCCACTATTTCGGTTGTTTATATGCAAAGTTTGCCCTTGTCTACGTACCCAATAGACAATCAATCCTTGGTTTTGGAGTTCGTTACATAGGTGAATTAAAATTCCATCGCTAGAACAGACTAATATTTCTTTAACTGTTGGATAAGAGCGTAAAATACAAGCACCGAATGCAATCATTTTTGCATCAGCACTATTTTTACCTTCAGGCACATGGACAAGTTGATAGCCACGGTTATATAGTTCAATATCTTGCTTCCCAATACTTGGGTTTCTCCAGTTAGCAAATGCCATTTTAACTTGGAGAGGATACTGACAAACACTAGCTAAAAATAATTCAGAATTAATATCTAATTTTAAGTTTTCTGCATCCAAAAGTAGAAGAGATATTCCTGTTCCTAACTGATGTTTAACTTCATTTTTTTGCTGAATTTTCAGGATCAATTGGCTGAACATGTCAGATTCTAGCCAATCAGGCGATAATATAGTTTGCAGTAGTTCTTCAGCTAATATAAAACTAAAAGAGTCAAGACTTTTCCCTGTGACTTTTTCTTCTAGGAGGTTTTTCACTAAAGAAAGTTCCGTCTCTTTAGCCATAGATATTTTACTGTGCCCGTTGCTGTTAGCAAGCAAGTCACTTTCCAAGGAATGAGGAAATGCCGGCTCAAGGAATTGTTTACCACAATTTTTGCAGAGGTAATTCTGCTTCTCATTCCGACGACCATTTTTACGATATGAAGTAGATTCGCACCGAGGACATTTCATCTTGTGATTCAGGTGGTCTAAAAAAGATCCCTGTCTTTAAGTATATAGTATAAAAAAAGACTGTCAATGTAAGTTCATATTGCCCAACACAAAAAAACTCAAAGCAAGCGGAAATTAAATTTAACTCCTAATTTCCGCTTGAACTATTTCATAGCTCTCTGAATAGCTAGAATTTAAGAAATACTTCAACTAACGCGGGCGAAAACATAGTCACGAGTGCGACAATCCACGGGGTTAGTAAAGATTTTATGTGTAGTACCAAATTCAACCATTTGAGTAATACGATTTTCATTGTTATAAAAGAAAGCCGTAAAATCAGATAGGCGAGTAACTTGCTGCAAATTGTGAGTAACAATCACAATTGTCAACTCAGAGCGTAAGTTATGGATCAAATGCTCAATTTTTGTACTACCAGCAGGATCAAGACCTGAACAAGGTTCATCCATCAATAAAACGTTAGGTTTGACTGCTAAAGCACGGGCAATACATAATCTTTGTTGTTGACCACCAGAAAGCTCTAAAGCAGATTTGTGTAGCTTATTTTTCACTTCATCCCAAAGTTCGGCAGCTTTGATGGCAGATTCAACAATCCCATCTAATTCTACTTTCGGATGCCATCCAACTAATTTCACGCCATAAGCTACATTATCGTAAACGCTCATGGGAAAAAGATTTGGCTTGGGAAAAACCATACTCACTTGGCGACGTAAACGATTGATGTTGACACGACGCTCATAAATACTTTGTCCGTAAAATTCTACTCTTCCTTCAACCCTCACATCTCCTTCTAATTCAGTCATGCGATTTAACGATTTAAGAAAAGTAGACTTGCCACAACCACTAGAACCAATAATTGCCGTGACTTGGTTTTGGTAAATATCCATTGACACGCCTTCAACTATCTTTTGAGTGTCGTAATAGAAGCTGAAGTTTTTGACTCTGATGGCTGGAATTAGTTTACTCATATTCCCAAAACGTGTGAAACAAAACTTGATTCAGTAAAACAGTACAAATCAGCAATGCTGTTTAACTATGTTACTCCCAAAATGAGATATTCATGGAAATTACGTAGCTATACAGTAGTCATCCAGCAGATAAGTGGTTAGTAGATATTTATATAATGCTGTGTCCCAAAATTTACTTTTTACAGACGTTTTATACCACCTTCTCCACATTGACTAACACCTCTTGGTTAAGGGGGAAAGTAGAAAGATTGCTTGCCCTGACTCGTCATATTTTCATGACTTAACTTTTCTGACAAATTGATAAAAATATTATCAGTAAAAAGCAAAGGGTCTTTTAAAAAGCAAAGTCGTATCTCGTTTTTATAACTTTTGCGCTTTGTAATCCTACTTAATTGAATCATTGAATTAGTATATCCTCGTTAAAAAGATTAGTTGCTAAAAAATGCCTCACTGCCCATGATATTTTTAATTACATTTTTCTGTTGTTATAGTTCAGGTTGAAAAATTTTTATAATATTTATATAGCGTGTTTTATTTTAATTAAAAATATTGGCTCAACTGCTATAAAATGTCGATTATGTTTAGCTAAAATAACTTTATTAATTAACTTTTAGGTGCTTGTTATTCAAGATGATATAGAAGAATATGTAAAATTCAACAACTATTTTCAGTTTTTGGAAGCTATGTCTGGGTTAAGCTAAATCTCGGAACGGGCAAAATCCCCTTGTTAAATAAATGTAGGGCAAACTTCCGCTACAGTGTACTAGTTTACTACCATCGTAGGATCTGTGAAAGTTAAAAGTACGGAATGTGGGTTTGAAATGCTTGTATAGTCTATGTTTTAAGATTTTTTGTTATATCCTCAGCCTCAGAGACTCACTAGTACCGCAAGGCGGAATTAAAAATTAAAAATTAAAAATTAAAAATGAAGACAGCGTAAGGGTTTTGTTGATTGGGAATGGGTGGTTTATTTTCGCCGTGCTGTACTAGATACTTAAAAACTCTAATCATCATTAAATTTACTACGAAAATAAAAAAATAAAGCGCCTGTTGATCGCAGGCGCTTTTTCGCAACTTTTAAGTGATTATCATTCTTAGCTGAACTTGCTCTATTTTCGCAAAGTGCGATCGCTCTGTCCAACCCATGCATCGCTTGAAGGGGCGAGAAACCAGATATAGCAAGCTTTGAGTTTTCTATAAAATATTCTTATCCAAAACGACCATTCACATAGTCTGCCGTTTGTTGCTTCAAGGGGTGATTAAAAATCTTTTCTGTCCGATCAAATTCCACCAACTCACCTAAATACATAAACGCAGTGTAATCAGAAACACGAGCGGCCTGTTGCATATTGTGAGTGACAATCAAAATCGTCACCGTTTCTTTTAATTGATCGATCAACTCTTCAATGCTGGCGGTAGCTATGGGGTCTAAAGCTGATGTCGGCTCATCAAATAGAACAATCTCAGGATCAGTCGCCAAAGCGCGGGCGATACACAACCGCTGCTGTTGACCACCAGAAAGGTTAAAAGCTAAATCATTCAAGCGATCCTTGACTTCATTCCACAAAGCTGCTTCATGCAAAGCTTTCTCTACTTTTTCATCAAGGACTGCACGTTTCGATTCACCCCGCACCTTCAAACCGTAAGCCACATTTTCGTAAATGGATTTAGGAAAGGGATTAGGTCTTTGAAACACCATACTAATCCGCATCCGTACCTCAATTGGGTCAACCTTATTACTGAGCAGGTTAATCCCATCTGGTTCGAGAGTGATTTCCCCTTTATAGCTATTTCCAGGATATAGATCGTGCATTCGATTGAAACAACGTAACAGAGTGGTTTTACCACATCCAGAAGGGCCAATCAGTGCCGTTACTTGTTTTTCACCCACTGACATATTAATGTCTTTGAGAGCGTGGACTGTTCCACCGTAGTAGAAATTCAGATAATTGACCGAAGCTTTGATGGATTTTTCTAGGGTTGATGATGCAATTTCTACCATTTTATTTTTTTGCGTAAACGATAGCGAATATAAATTGCTACAGCGTTCATAGCCAAAGTAATAGCAATTAGAACAATACCTGCTGCTGCTGCATTCACCTGAAACTCAGCTTGGGGACGAGATACCCAATCGAACATTTGAATGGGCATAACTGTAAACGGAGCGAGTAACCAAGAGAATGAGATGTAGGGAAACTGCCCAGTAATTGGTGGTTCTGGTAAGAAGGCTATAAATGTCAGCGCACCAATGGTAATTAGGGGTGCAGTTTCACCAATAGCTCGTGCCAAGGCAACAATAATCCCAGTGAGAATCGTGCCTGTTGAGTAAGGCAAAATATGATCCCAAATCATTTGCCACTTAGAAGCCCCTGTTGCGTAGGCAGCTTCGCGGATACTATTTGGTATAGCACGCAAAGCCTCACGGGTAGAAACGATCACCACTGGTAAAACCAATAGCGCCAAGGTAAACCCAGCGGTAATAATGCTTCGACCGAAATTGAACCCATAAACAAATACACCCAAAGCCAAAAGTCCGTAAATAATCGACGGAACACCAGCTAAGTTGGTGACATTAATTTCAATTACATCAGACAACCAATTTTTTCGGGCATACTCTTCTAAGTAAATACCCGATGCTATGCCGATGGGTATGGCTACTAAAGACGTTACAAACATTACCAAAAGCGTTCCTACCCAAGCAGAGAGGATGCCTGCTTCTTCCGCCCTACGACTAGGAAACGAAGTCAAAAATTGCCACGAAAGACGTGGGAAACCATCGGTGATTAAATCAAACAATAGTGCCAGTAATGTGACAATACCAAACAGCATTGACAATATGCCAATAATGTTGAAAATATATTGCGATCGCTTATTCCGGCTAATAGTCTTACGGACTTTTTGAATATTAAGAGTTGTCATATCAATAAATTTCTCGATAGCGCTTGGTGAGAAAATGACCAATGATGTTGAAGACTAAAGTCATTAGCACTAACGTCAGTCCAACTGCAAAGATAGTCTGATATTCCAGGCTGCCATGAGGTAGGTCGCCGAGACTCACCGATACAATGTAGGCTGTCATGGTAGCAGCTGGTTCCATCGGGTTAAGGGTCAAGTTGGGTTGTCCACCCGCAGCAATAGCCACTATCATCGTTTCACCGATCGCACGAGAAATCCCCAAAATGTAAGCCGCAGAGATGCCAGAAATAGAAGCTGGTAATACGACTCGCAAAGCTGTTTGGAAGCGGGTAGCCCCCATTGCATAAGAAGCCTCGCGTATATGTGCGGGTACTGTACGCATGGCATCTTCACTCAGGGAACTAACATAAGGAATAATCATAATACCGATGACGAGTCCCGCACTTAACATACTAAAACCAGGTAAATCTGGCAGAATTACCTGCAACATGGGGGTGAGAAATAAGAGGGCAAAATAACCGTAAACTACTGTAGGAATACCCGCCAACAATTCTAAAGCTGGCTTGACAATTTCCCGAACGATGGGTGAAGCAAATTCACTTAGGTAAATAGCAATAATCGTACCTAGTGGTACTGCTACTAATAAAGCAACAAATGTGGTGACTAAAGTTCCTGTCACTAACGGTAAAATACCGAAATGCTTATCATCAAATAAAGGTGTCCATTGAGTATCTGTAAGGAATTCCCATAAAGATACTTTTTGAAAAAATATTATCGATTCGTAAAATAAGATACCAAGAATGGCTACTGTCGTTGCTACAGAAGAAAATGCCGCCAGAAACAAGACAGACTCAATTGCCCGTTCTTGCAAATCACGCACTAGCTTTCGAGAAAGTTGAGTTTGTTTTGCACTACTCATGCTGGGATGCGATCGCTCTTTGGATGATAAATTTAAATAGACAAAGAGAGGTACTACACCTCCCTTTGATAAATTGCAGATTTTGAACTAATTCAAAAATCAAAATTAGGCTTATTCTCTGGCTTCACGGCTTAATAATTCTTCAATTTTCAGCCCAACTGATTCTTGACCACCAAAAATCGTGCCATATCTCTTCTTATTGAAGTGATTCTGGGCGGTAGTGTATGCTGACGCTGGCAGGGGAACGTATTTTACTTCTTGAGAAAACTTAGCTGCATTCTGTAAGTAAAATTGCACAAACTGCTTTACTTGTGGCTTGTCAATAGACTTGGAACTAACATAGATAAAAATGGGGCGAGATAGCGGACTGTAAGTGCCATTTTTAACTGTTGTTTCCGATGGCAATACGCCGTTAACTGGCACTGCCTTCAGTTTATTTTTGTTTTCTGCGTAATAGGCATAACCGAAGTAACCAAGAGCGTTCTTATCACGGCTAACACCTTGTACAAGTACGTTGTCATCTTCGCTAGCAGTAAAGTCACCCCGGCTAGACTTCGATTTGCCAACAACAGCTTCGGTAAAGTAGTCAAAAGTTCCAGAGTTTGCACCAGGGCCGAACAACTTTAGAGGTGCATTGGGGAATCCGTTACGAACCTGATTCCAGTTGTTGACCTTACCCTGTGCCCCAGGTTCCCAAATTTTCTTCAATTCGGCGACTGTAAGATTTTTTGCCCAGGAATTTTGGGGGTGAACCACCACTGTTAAAGCATCATAAGCTACTGGTAGTTCGACATAACGAATACCCGCAGCTTTGCAAGCATCGATTTCTTTTTGTAGGATGGGACGAGATGCACCAGAGATGTCTGTCTCGCCACGACAGAACTTTTTGAAGCCGCCGCCAGTACCAGAAACGCCTACTGTAACTCTCACTCTACCGCTTTGCGCTTTTTGGAAGTCTTCTGCTGCTGCTTCCGTAATTGGGAAAACAGTGCTAGAACCATCAACCGTAACTGTGCTGACGCTTTGGGAATGAACCGCAGATATTGATAGACCAAAGGTGGCGGTTACTATTGAGACTAGACCTAATACTGTCAGGCTGTTAAGCTTAAAGTTCATCTTGTTCATAACAAAATTCCTAGTTTGTTGGACATTGAATTTTCGCTAATTCACCTCAAGAAATAACTACTTTTTCAAGTTAAAAGTTTAGTGAATAAACGGAATGTCCATAGTCAAGAAGATGACATGAGTAGTTAATGCATGAGTTAAATTTTAGTTAATTAAAGGTTAATCATAATTGATACATTTATCGGGCAAAATATAGCCGGAGTCAGCTATGTAAGCAGCAAATATGAATATATCAATCTAAAAAATATGTAAACTGCTATTTTAGTGATTTGAAATGGATGGTTGATTTACGTCGTTCTGTACTATAGGACTCATCAAAAATTAAAGCTGATTCCTATAGATTTCTCACTTAATTGCAGAGCAGAAGTTAAAATCGATTTTAAAAGCTGATCATTTAAATATAGTGAAATTAGTTAAACAAAATAAAACCCAACAATTAACGCTTAATATTAAGCTTTGTTCTTCAACCCAACCTTGATAGATTTTATTATCAGTAATCACCCGAACTTGATATAATTCCAAATATAGGACTCATATTTGATTTCTGAAAAAACTCAGTACAACTAAGAAGCCTTCTTGCCTGTTGCCTATTGCCTGTCTACCTACGCAAATTAGTTCAGAAATCAAAGCGGATTCCTATATATATTGGGAATTGTGCCTTGTGCATTGGGCATTAGTTATTTCTCCCCCTCTGCCCACTCACTTTACTTTCAGCACCGACTTCCCTAAAGACTGGCAAATAACATCATTTTGCGGTGTATGGATACGGCTGCACAGAACGTCACGGTAATGTCGTTCTAAAGGATTCCTTTTTAATAGACCAGGATTACCTGTCAGTTCTAAAGCAATCTCCACAGCACGAATTGAGTTAGTTGTGGTGAGATATTTAACAGCTTGTGCCTGTAAACCTACATTAGGCTCATACTCGCCTTTATCAATATCTTCAGCCAAACTATAAATCAATCTATTGTTAGCAAACAACAGTGCTTCTATCTCACCCACAGCAGTTTGGAAGCGTGGCAGAGTTGCCAGTGGCTCTTTGAGATTAGAAGGCGATCGCTCCCAAAGATATTTAGCCAGCCAGTCTCGCGCACTAGTAGCAACACCGAGATATAAAGCACTCACTGTCAAACTACCCCAAGTCGAAATCAGCGGATCAAAAGATGGCGCCGCAGATATGGGGCTGATATTTAGAGCATACTCTGAGGGAATTAATACATTCTCTAAAATTAGATCGTGGCTGCCTGTCGCTCTCATCCCCAAGTGATCCCAGGTTTCAACAATTCGCAAACCTGGCAGATCGCGCGGAACCAGAAAACTTCCAACTTGTGGTTCATCCTCAGTTGTCCGTGCTCAAACAACAAAGTAGCTAAGAATGGGACTACCCGTGGTGTACTGCTTATGTCCTGTTAAACGCCAGCCCTCTATTGTTCGTTCGGCAATTGTCGCAGGCAATCCGCCTCTAGCTGGCGTTCCTAACTCTGGTTCAACACGGGCAGCATTGAGCAGAGCAATGCCTTCGATTGATTCACGACACAGCCGCTTATATACTTCTGGATGCCAGCGACGACTACGAGCCGCATGAGCATGTTGAAGATAATGCATTGTCAGTACTAGCGCGGTTGAAGCATCGCCACGCGCTATCCCTTCAATCACTCGACAGATAGTTGGCAGCCCCAAACCCTGACCACCTAATTCATGTGGAATGGTGAGGCTGAGTAATCCTGCCTCATGCAAAGCTGTAAAATTCTCGAAGGGAAAGGAACCATCTTTGTCATGTACCCCTGCACGGGTGGCAAAGTCTTTGGCCAGAGCCTCAACTCGGTCGAAAATATTGGGGAGAGTTTCTAAGCCTTTGGCTACAAAGGTGTCTGACACTGCTTGCTCCAACTGTGACATAAATACTCCTGCAAAACTCACTTTACTACTACTGAATCCCATCCCGCGAAAAATTGATCTTCCTGCAAACTTATAAATGCTTCTATCGGAGTTAAGCGATCGCAACTACTTATAGCCTAAATTCTGCTTTCTTTTGTTCGTCAGTTTTTGACCTAAATATCAGTCATTACGTAAGTAGTTTATACTACGAAAACTCAATCGGGATTTAGTAATTAGTTGATTTCTGTAAGTATGACACAAACTGCTTTCACAGAGCAAGACAAACCAGAGGATTCAGCGATCGCCCCACTTAACGAATCGCCAAATTGCATACAATTGTGACGAGATGTAAAATCAAAAAACAGTTTAGAAATTGGTTATTCCACACTTTTTACAAAACTCAATATACATACGTTTTATCGTGCCGACTTACTTATTTGCTTATTTCCTGTTAAGAATTCCCTCTCTACGCAAGTAAGTTTTTCGAATCAAATCGTATTCCTACGCATTTAGTACTTTACTTGATCGCATCGCAATCCTAGAGTTTTAAAAAACTAACTTGCGACTTTTTCTCATTTTTTTTACTGTAGGCACATTTAAACATGAGAGATTTTTTTCAACTTATATCAAGCTGCAATATGCATTTCTGCTATATCCTCGAATGGTGAAAGTGCTATGGTTGTGGTATTTGAATAGTGTGTGTGCTTGATCACAGTATTAACGTGTTTAACCTCACTGCTAATTCAAGCAACTTACTATATGCCTTAAGCAGACAACATCTGCCACCATCACTTTCATCATGCTACACTGCATATCTGCTTAAAGGTTTCATATATCAATGGTTGTAAATATATTTTTTCTGTTAAAGACTATCTACTAGATGATTTTAAAAAAAAATACATTAAGAAAGTCCTAAATTCTTCCAATTCCAAGTTGATCGGTGTAGACTAATGATGTCTAGTGATGTCAATATGATGTTTGAATATCTTTTTTAATCACTTGCATTTATGACACTACCGGAGGTATGATATAAACTTGAATGACTTGCTAGATGTTCCCCTAAAGATAATAGACATGGCTGCCAAAAGATTCGCTGTAGAATCTTGCAAGCCAACTTAAACAATACTTGTTTAAGTGAGATTTTCCCTGATTAGTAAAATCTCTAAAAATTATGATGTGCTTTAGAATTTTTATAGTCCTCTAAATTCCTGTAGCCTACCCAAAGCTAGCTTTTCAGTGAGTGGTTGAGGTTGCACCCTTGAAACTGAGGCTATCCCGGAGACTCTCCCCTAGACTCGCAAAACCCTAGGGGAATAACACCGGGCACTAATTGCACATTGTGTAAATCTCTGATTAACCCTACAAGGCTAACCAGATATGTAGTTGTGGTCTTTTTGCTGTCAGGCTTTGATCACACAACTGCAATGGATTAACTTTGCCCATAATTTACGACTCAATGCAATTTATACAATTATGTCACACCATTTTAGTCAAGACAAGGCTGTTAGAAAATTAGGAATGCCTGAAATCTTTATTTTAAGGCTATTTCCGAGTTAGGTCTTGTTCAAGAGCCTGAAAAATAATCTTCAGCCAGGACAAACTCTTGGCAGTCAATATCTGGAAAAAATTTTGACAGTTGGTGATTGATAACTGGAATAATTTCCATAACCATCGCTGTATCTACCAAATTTTGATCTGAAGATAAATCCTCTTAATCATCAATTACAGACGCCGCTGATTGTCAAAATGAGCGAACCATAAGGGTGTCGAGTCTGTTGATGCAATTAGGTGATGTTTGCCTAAGTCTAGCTAAACAAAGCTTTAGCTCAATTCTTGGGCATTCACATCAACTATTGATCACATCAATACTTGGCTTGGTGCAACGAGCAAGGCTGTCCACCAAACAAAATACCTTGTATTTAAGAGAAGGTTTTTACCTTGCTCTTTCCTCCCAACATTACTTTAAGGAGGTTTAGGGTTTCCTCAGTGAAATTACGGCATTCAAAAATATTTTTTATTAACTTTTGTATCTGATTCAGGCTGATAACTAAATTCTGTTGCGGAGACGAGAAAATGCCACCAGTGCTTTATGAGCAACATCTGGGTGAAAAGCTGTTGTACACCTTGGGTGCAAAGCTTTCAGAAAAAGAATTACAAAACTTCCTGGTAGAAATGGAGATTGTGGAGCCACCAGTAGCAAAGCAGTTCTGGCAATCTGCACAGACGAATCCTGGTATCTACATTATCCTCACAGGTAAAGTCAGACTGTTGGATAGCTCTGAGAATTTAATCACTACCTTTGATGCATGGTCTTGTTTTGGCGAATTGACTCTGTTTCACGAAGCTAACTTTAGTCCTTATGTAGTCAGAGCTTCAACCAACCTAAAACTTGGCTATTTTAGGCAAGAGGCATTGCAAATATTAATAGAGAAGTATCCCAGCATTCGCGATCGCCTATTTGCCCGTGCAGAACTTTGGGATCTGCTGTTGTTATGTCGCCAAACCTCACAATTTCCGGGTCATACATCACAAGTTCCAGGGATGCTCAAAGCCTTATCTCTCTTTGAGCGACACCAACTAGATCCTGGCTCTGTAAGTCCCCAAATATCCCAAGATTCGCAATTGTGGCTATTGTATAGAGGTCAACTGCGGCATTCTCAAGGCCATTCTTTGACACCAGGCACTATCTTTGCACAACCAGAACAAGGTGATTGGCAAGCAACGCAACCAACGATTGCTTACACTCTGAAAAACGACCAGAGGCAAACAGCACTACAATACTTCCCGGAGTTAGGAAACTGGGGACTGGGAACTGGGGACTGGGGGCTGGGAACTGGCGACTTGGGACTGGGAGCTAGGGAAAAAACTTCCCAATCTCCAAAATCTAAAATTATTCCTTTTCCCCAACGAGAGAAGCAATCACAACAACAGCCAAAAAAATCAAATTTTTATTTTCCTAGTCCAAAGGTGCAAGTGGGGCATTGGTGGAAACGCCTCACTAAGAGCTATCCCTTTTATGCCCAACAAAGCGCAGCCGATTGCGGCTCTGCTTGCTTGGTGATGGTTGGTAAGTATTGGGGCAAGCATTTTAGTATCAATCGCCTCCGGGATATGACCAACGTTAGCCGCAGTGGTGCATCCCTAAAGGCTATGGCAGCAACAGCAGAAAACCTGGGTTTTTCCACCCGTCCGGTGAAAGCGACTCTTGATAAATTGGCAGAACAACCTTTACCTGCAATTGCTCACTGGGAAGGCAAACACTTTATTGTCGTCTATGAAATCACCAAAAAGCGGGTGATTGTATGTGACCCTGGTCTTGGTCAACGCAGTCTGACAAAAGCTGAATTTCAAGCAGGTTGGAGTGGTTATGCATTATTACTGCAACCTACAGCTCTCTTAAAAGATGCTAAAGACGAAAGTATCAGTTTTTGGAAGTTTTTTGACTTAATTAAACCTCACCATCGGGCACTAGTAGAAATCTTTATAGCTTCGGTATTAATTCAATTATTTGGATTGGTAACGCCAGTATTCACACAGCTTTTGCTCGATAGGGTACTTGTGCAGCGTAGCGTTACAACCTTAAACGCCATTGGTTTGGGGATGATTATTTTTGGGTTGTTTGGTGTCGCTGTCAATGCTCTACGGCAATATCTTCTATTTCATACTGCTAACCGCATTAGCGTCTCCTTACTCGTAGGTTTTATCAAACATACCTACCGCTTGCCCCTTTCCTATTTCGAGTCGCGTTTTGTTGGGGATATCATCTCGCGCATCCAAGAAAACCAAAAAATTCAGCGCTTTCTCACTGGTCAGACACTCTCCATCTTGCTGGATATGCTGACATTGGTGGTTTATCTGAGCTTGATGTTTTCCTATAGCTGGCGAATGTCATTATTTGTATTGTGTACAGTACCGCCATTTTTTATCTTGGCGCTGGCTAGCACAAGTATTTTGCGCCGGATGTCCAGAGAGATTTTTACTGCTGGTACTCAAGAAAAAAGCTATCTCATTGAATCCCTCAGCGGAATTCGTACCGTCCGATCATTGGCAATTGAACAGACCGTGCGCTGGCGTTGGGAGGAACTGCTGAATGATTTGGTCAAAAAAGGCTTTAATGCTCAAATAATTGGTAATCGCCTGCAAATTATTAGTGGCGTCATCCAAACTTTTGTCAATACTGCATTGCTATGGTATGGAGCAACCCAGGTAATTAATGGCGACCTGACTATTGGACAATTAGTTGCTTTCAATATGTTGGTGGGTAACGTCTTGAGTCCTTTCCAACGGCTGTCTATGTTGTGGAATCAATTACAGGAAATTGTGATTTCCACTGAACGCATTAATGACGTGTTGGAGGCGGAACCAGAAGAAGACTTAGAAACTAAGCCCCGCAAGACTTTGGGTAAGCTGCACGGTAACATTCGCTTTCAGAATGTCACCTTTCGTTATCACCCAGAAAGTGAGATTAACGTACTAGAAAATCTCAACTTTGAAATTCAGCCAGAACAGATGGTTGCAGTGGTGGGGCGCAGTGGTTCTGGAAAAACAACCCTCAGTAAGTTGATTTTGGGTTTATATCCACCAACAGATGGCAAAGTATTGATTGATGATCATGACATCACTGCTGTTGCCTTGCGATCGCTCCGTTCTCAAATCGGCGTTGTAGACCAAGATACTTTTCTCTTTGGTGGGACTATTCGCGAAAACATTGCGATCGCTCATCCAGATGCCTCTTTAGAAGAAATTATCCAAGCGGCAAAATATGCCGGAGCCGATGAATTTATTCAAAAACTACCAATGGGTTATGAATCCCAAATTGGTGAAGGCGGCGGTATGCTCTCTGGAGGACAGCGCCAACGCGTAGCGATCGCCCGTGCGTTGCTCGGAAATCCTCGGTTATTGCTGTTTGATGAAGCCACCAGCCACCTAGATTCCGAATCAGAACGAATTATTCAAAACAACCTGAAAACAATTCTTCAAGGACGCACAAGTGTAATCATTGCCCATCGTCTCTCTACAGTCCGCAACGCTGACTTAATCTTAGTTTTAGACCAGGGCGTTTTGGTAGAAAGCGGTACTCACGACGAATTAATCGCCAAAAAAGGTCATTACTACTACCTGAATCACCAACAGCTTGCTCAAACCGGTTGAGTCTAGGAACTGAGGATTTGGGACTACTTTGTTTTTTCACTCCATCTACCTTTATTGGAAATAAAACTATGCCATATCCCAATAGATCATCCCCACTTCCCCAAGATGAGCGGGATGAGTATCAAAGTTACACACAGCAAGAGAAACCTGTAGAAGTTAACGACGAGACAGAGGCAGAAAGTAACAGTCAAGACTTGTACTACGGTACTGAAGAATTGCTAGATGCCTTACCTCGAATTTGGACTCGTGGTTTGTTGTATCTACTGATAGTATTTGCTGGTCTATTTTTGCCTTGGGCAACTCTATCGCGAGTAGATGAAACTGGTACTGCCAGAGGGCGGATAGAACCTAAAGGTGCAACTCAAAAATTAGACTCTCAAACTGGTGGCAGTGTCAAAGCGGTTCGGGTCAAAGAAGGAGATACAGTCAAAGCCGGTCAGGTTCTACTGGAACTCGATTCTGATGTCCTAGAAACGGATCTGCAACAAATCCAGAGCA
Organism: Nostoc sp. CALU 1950; assembly: GCF_051172895.1. NCBI lineage: Bacteria > Bacillati > Cyanobacteriota > Cyanophyceae > Nostocales > Nostocaceae > Nostoc > Nostoc sp. CALU 1950. The sequence continues at coordinate 25,730 of NZ_JBDNJQ010000007.1, forward strand.
AATTGCAAGGGCTACAAAATCGGCAATCGCAACTGGAACTGCTTAAAAATCAACTCCTAATGTCAACTAGCCTTTTGGAGCAGCAAAGTAAATCCCAAGAATTAGAAAAAATGGCTCAAGTGAACCAGGCACAGCAAGACCTTGACGCCAAACTAAATAGCTATAACCTCCAAAAGTTAGAAAAACAAGCATTAGTTAAGCAAGCAGAGCAGCAGATTTACACCACTCGCAACGATCAGCAATCGGCTAAAACTCGTTTGAGTATAGATTCTAAGCAAGTTGAACGCTTTAGTAAGCTCGTTCAGGATGGTGCAGTTTCTGCCACTCAAATTGATCAACTCAAAAAAGAAGAACAAGAAAGCAAACGACTCTACAACAAGTCTTTATCAGATATAAAACAAGCACAGTTGCAGTTAGCAGGAGAGTTAAATCGTTATCAAGTCACTATCAATACGTTGGAGTCTGAGATCGAACAAGCAAAACTCCGGCTGCAAGGAGAAGAAAGTAGCTATAAAAGCGTGATGCAAGCTGGGAAACTGGCTGTAATGAAAAATCAAGAACAGCTCAAGGATATACAGACACAAATAACAGCAGTGCAATCAGAAGTTGCTCAGACTAAGAGCCAGATTCTATCTATCAGACTCCAAATGCAACAACGAGTGGTGCGATCGCCAATTAATGGGGTGATTTTTGAATTACCCACCACTAAACCGGGAGCAGTAGTCCAACCAGGTCAAAGGATTGCCCAAGTCGCACCCCAAAATGCAGACTTCGTACTTAGAGCAAGTATGCCTAATCAAGATAGTGGTTTCTTGAAGGTGGGAATGCCAGTTAAGGTCAAGTTTGATGCCTATCCCTTCCAAGAATATGGCATTGTCGCAGGGAAGGTTACTTGGATCTCTCCTGACTCAAAAGTGAGCCAAACACCCCAAGGGAACGTCGAAATCTATGAGCTAGAAATCACCTTAGATCAGCAGTATGTCGACAATGGCAACAAACGTATCCCATTAGGTGCCGGTCAGACAGCAAATGCTGATGTCGTCATTCGTCAACGGCGCGTGATTGACTTTGTTCTAGATCCGTTCAAGAAACTGCAAAAAGGCGGTTTAGAGATTTAGTTCAGAGCGATCGGGATTGAGGAAGAGTTTCTCTAATCCCCAATTCCCAATCCCCTTAATTATTGGAGATATCATGTTATGCCCCATAATCTAAACATTTCCAGTTCAGATATCATTCACAGTCTCAAACTCTCTTGTCAGATACCTGATCTAGTGGAAGCAATAGCATCGCAAAGCATTATTGCCGAAACCGCTCAAGAGTTAGGAATTACAGTCACACCAGAAGAATTACAGCAAGAAGGAGATGACTTACGGTTTGCTAAGAAGCTTGTTAGAGCTAAAGAAACCTGGACATGGCTAGAAAAACACCACCTGTCTGTGAATGAGTTTGAAGAATTAGCCTACAACAACGTCCTTTCGCGGAAGTTAGCAAATCATTTATTTTCTGCTCAACTCGAAAAGCACTTTTATGAACGTCAACTAGATTATGTCAGTGCTGTTACTTATGAAGTCGTCTTAGAGGATCGAGATTTGGCTTTAGAGCTTTTTTATGCTCTAGAAGAAGGCGAAGTCAATTTTCCAGAAATTGCTCGTCTATATATCTCAGAGCCAGAAGTCCGCCGTGCTTATGGATACCAGGGAATCCGATACCGAAAAGATTTTCGTCCAGAGATTGCAGCCGCCGTATTTGCTGCTGCACCACCAGAAGCTCTCAAACCGATTACGACTCCCAAGGGAGTGCATTTAATTTGGGTGGAAGAAGTCATTCAACCCAAATTAGATGAACAGTTGCGCCAAAAAATCATTACAGAATCCTTTGCTGGTTGGTTAAAGCAACAAATCAACGCTATGAGAATAGTCACTCGCCTAGACTCGGACGCAAATATGCGATCGCAGGAGGAATTACTAGAGCAGGTTTAAGTCTGTCATTGACCAACACCCAATAGCTAATTAAGTATCAAATATTTTTATGACTGAAAACCTCCCTTTTTTAGGGTTGATTCTTAGAAATACAAAATATTTGAAACGCCTATTTGCTGCACTAAAAATCTAGTTTATTTTTTTTAGATTGGGTCTTTGAAAAATAAAATTCTACATTACAGAATTGACATGTCTAGAAATTGCTTTAATTTCTGGAAGCTTTTGCTGGTATTGATTAAATGGATCAGTGCCATATTTTGCTGTGCTTTTTTAGAGCAGAAAACAAATTATTAAATATGATGGTTATTACCTAAATTTATCTTTTTTCTATAAGTAAATCTAATTAAAAAAACTTTCAAAATTCTATTGACTTTCACTGTAAATCAACTATAGTTAGTACATAGCCAAAAACAACTTGGCTAGCCGAAAAAAGCTAAAAAGATTTACATCATTTCAGGAGAAAATCAATGATTATTGCAGACTTGAACTACTTGGAAATCACCTCTGAAGAAGTTATCGGTGGTACCTTTGGTTACGGTTATGGCGATTTCGACATCGACAAAGATGTAGACATCGATATTGATATCAATGAAGACCTCAATATCGACAAGAACGTAGATGTTGATGTTAACATCAGCGGCAACCTAGCTACTGCTGAATCAGGCGCTACCGCATTGGGTAACAACAGCTTTGCTGAAACCTTCGCTTTCACCTTCACAAACGATGGTGTTGCTTCCTCTAACTCACTCAGCGTAGCTGGTACTAACTAAAAATTAAACTCCACTTACAAGGAGTATAAACTCCTGCAAGTAGAGTTGGCTCGGAAGCCTACTAGATTCATAAATATGCCGAAAGCTCTCTGCTCATTTGAGCTTTCGGTATTCATTTAAACTACACCGTTTAATTTCAAATAATAGTTTCAGCAACAAATTTTTACAAAGCTTAGTCCTCAACCCAACCTATAGTTATGTAAAGTTCGACCGCCCTGAGTTAAAACTCTAGGGTAGTAGCTATGTGTGCGATGTTTCCCTATAACAGCGTCCTGATCGTAAACCCCCCGAAGGTTAGATGAGGATGATTCCTTTTAATATACTAAAAATCAGAATTTTAATCGGTTAAAACCGACTTCAGCTATAGGTTACAGAAACTCAAGTTCCTGGTGGGTGTAGCAATAGAAAGACATATCAGATGTATAAGTTATGACTACACTTCCTGAGTCTCTAGAACTCGCTGTTCAACATTACCAAGCCAAGCGCTTCACCCAAGCCGAACAGGTTTATCGTCAAATTATAGAGGTAAATCCCAGACAAGCGGAGGCACTATACGGCTTAGGTATGCTGGCGCAACAGCAAAAAGAATATCAAAATGCAGAATCATTTTTCCAAGCAACCTTGCAATTACAGCCAGAAGTAGCGGCAGTACACAACAGCTTAGGGTATAGTTTACAGCAGCAAGGTAAGCTAGAGGATGCGATCGCTTGCTATCAAAAAGCACTGGAAATTCTACCCGACTGCATAGAAGTGCAAGCAAATCTCGGTAATGCTCTCCACCTCCAAGGAAAGCTGTCATCGCAGGAAAAAATTTACTATGCAGACTTAAATCAGCAATTTGCTTTAGGTAGACAAAACGCGGGTGATTTGAGGATTGCAGAGTTATACTATCGGCAGGCTATTGCATTGCAGCCAGATTTAGTATCAGCTCATAATAATTTAGGAGATGTACTTCAAAAACAGGCACGCTTCGATGATGCCATCAAGTCTTACCAACAAGCAATAAAAATTCAACCTGACTCTTTTTATGCCTATCACAACTTAGGGCATACTTTGCAACAAAAAGGTAAGCTGAAGCAAGCAATAGCAGCTTATAAAAAAGCGTTAAATATTAAACCAGATTTGGCATTAACCCATAATAATTTGGGAAATATTTGGAAGAAACTCAACAAATTTGATGCTGCTATTGAATCTTATCAAGAAGCAATCAAACTTCAGCCTGATATAAATATCATCCATTACAATTTAGGAACTGTTTTCAGACAAAACGGTAAATTAGAGTCAGCAATCAGAGCATTTGAGCAAGCTTTAAAAATTGCCCCAAATTATGCTCCTGCTAAATTGGGTATTTGTATCAGCCAGCTACCAATTATATATTCTAGTGTTGATGAAATTGAATTCAGCCGCAATCAGTATCAACAGCATTTGCAAAACTTAGCTGAAAGCTATCAATTAACTCAACAAGAAGAACGAGCAAATTCATCTGAAGCTGTGGGCACATTACAGCCTTTTTATCTCGCATATCAAGGTTTAAATGATCGAGATTTACAGCGAACTTATGGACAAATGATTTGTCAGATCATGTCGAGTCGTTATACCCAATGGAGCAAACCATTGGTTCTCCCGAACTTAGATAAAAATGAAAAGGTTCGGGTTGGTATTGTCTCTAGATTTTTCTGTAATCATTCTAATTGGAAAATCCCTATTAAGGGTTGGGTAGAAAATCTCGATAGAAGTGAATTTGAAGTATTTGGTTATCACACTGGAACAACCAAAGATGATTCAACAATCAGAGCCGCCAAAGTTTTGGATAAATTTGTTCAAGGCGTTCGCTCAATTGAACAATGGTGTGATGCTATAACTGAAGATAAATTACACATCCTAATTTTTCCAGAATTTGGAATGGACCCAATGACTGTACAAATGGGTTGCTTAAGACTAGCACCAATTCAAATGACATCTTGGGGGCATCCTGACACTAGTGGTTTACCAACTATTGACTATTACTTGAGCAGTGATTTAATGGAATCAGCAAATGCTCAAGAACACTATACAGAAAAGCTAGTTAAACTACCAAATTTATCTATTCATTATACACCTTTAACAATTAAACCGCAAGCAATTACGAAGGCAGATATAGGTTTAAAAGAAGATGAAATTCTCTTCTGGTGTTGCCAATCTTTGTATAAATACTTGCCCAATCATGATGATGTGTTCCCCCTAATTGCGAAGGAATTGGGGAATTCTAAGTTTGTATTTATTAAACATGAGAGTGAAGAAGTTACAGAAGTATTTCGCCAGCGTTTAAACCGTGTTTTTGAAGAATTAGGGCTGAATTACCAAAATCACTGTTTATTTTTGCCTCAGATGAAGAGTCAGGCTTTTGCTGGTACTACAGCCTTAGCTGATGTCTTTTTGGATAGTATTGGATGGTCTGGATGTAACTCTACTTTGGAATCTATTGCCCACAATATTCCGGTTGTTACTTTACCAGGAGAACTGATGCGGGGACGACATTCTCTGGCCATCTTGAAGATGATGGGTATAGAAGAAACGATCGCCTCCAATAAAGAAGAATACGTAAAAATCGCTATCCGGCTGGGGAAAAATGCTGAATATCGTCAATATATCTCCCAGCAAGTCGCAGAAAACAAACATAAACTATATGGCGATTTAAAACCAGTCAGAGCGCTGGAAGATTTTATTTTGCAGCTGGTTAATAAATCCAGAAAATTTGACACCAAAGATGTTACTGAAGCTTTTAAAGTTGCAGTTCAACATCATCGAGCTAATCGCCTGGATGAAGCAGAACAGTTATATCGTCAGATTATCGACAAACAGCCAGATTATGCAGAAGCATTATATGGGTTAGGAATGCTGAAACAACAGAAAGGTGCATTCGAGGAAGCAGAGAAATTCTTGAGTGTAGCTTCTCAAGTTCAGCCTACTTCTGTAAAAATTTGGTTTAGTTTAGGCAATTTTCATCAAACTCAAGGGCAATTGCCAGAAGCAGAAGTAGCTTACAAAAAAGCTATTGCTTTGCGACCAGATGCGGGGACAATTTACAACAATTTGGGCTACACCTTGCAACAACAAGGTAAGTGGGAAGAAGCGATCGCATCTTATCAAAAAGCTCTGGAATTTCAACCCAACTGTACAGAAGCAGATGTCAATTTAGGAAATGCGCTTTTTGCCCAAGGAAAGCTTTCAATCGAGAAACAAACTTACTATGCTCAACTCAACTATAAGTTTGGCATTGCTCGCCAACAAGCAGCTGATTGGAAAACTGCTGCTCTTTACTATCGAGCTGCGATCGCACTACAGCCAGATTTGGTAGAAGCTCATTATAACTTAGGGGTGGTACTGCAAAAACAAGGAGAGATAAAAGCAGCGTAGGCGTAGCTCTCAAAAAGCTTTAGAGTTCAATCCTCAATATGGGGAAGCCAACATGAATTTAGAACAGATTTACCAAACTCAGCATTAAGAACTTATCCAATCTAAGTCACTATAAATTTGGATAAGACAATTAATTCAACTTAATAGGAAAACTCGAAAAATTTAAAGTGAAAAATTAAGGAGATAAAATTTATGGTTTTCAGACGAGGAAATAGTAGCAATAACTTACTTGAAGGAACTGCTGTAGACGATCAGCTCTACGGAAGTTTTGGTAACGATACTTTATTAGGGTTAGGAGGAAATGATTTACTTCAGGGCGACCAAGGAAACGATTCCTTAGATGGTGGCGCTGGTAATGATCTCCTCTTTGGTGGTCTTGATAGTGGTAGTGACACCTTATTGGGCGGAACGGGTAATGACTTCCTGGATGGAGGAAGTGGCAACGACAGTCTAGACGGTGGCGATGACGATGACACCATTCAGGGTGGCCAAGGTAATGATACGATTCGCGGTGGGACAGGCAATGATGTCCTCTCAGGAGTCAGTGGCAGTAATTTCATCGATGGCGGTGACGGTAATGACTTTATCCAAGGGGCCAGTGGTAGCGACATTAATGGCGGTGGCGTAGATACACTGCGAGGTGGTGCAGGACAAGATACCATCTTGGGTAATGGACAGAGTGACCTGCTCTACGGCGAGGATGGTAATGACTTCCTCGATGGTGGTGGAGATAATGACCTCCTTGATGGCGGCATCGGGGATGACTCCCTTGATGGCAATATTGGTAATGACACTCTGGCTGGTGGGGCTGGCGCTGACAACCTGAATGGTAACAGTGGTACTGATTTAGTGGATTATTTATCCAGTACAGCCGCAGTCAATGTCAACTTAGCGACTGGTAGCGCTAGCGATGGATTTGGCACTACTGATACATTGATCAACATTGAAGATGCTGCTGGTTCTGCTTTCAACGATATCTTAATTGGCAATACGGGCAATAACCGTCTCATCGGAAACGCTGGTAATGACAGTCTGGATGGAGGTTCTGGTAACGATATTCTAATTGGTGGAGCGGGTAATGACACCCTCAATGGAGGTGCCGGTTTTGATCGGGTAGATTATTCCTCCAGTACGGCAGCTGTCAACGTTAACCTTGCCACTGGTATCGCCAGTGATGGGCTGGGTGGCAGTGATAGGCTACTTAACATTGAAGAAGTTGTCGGTTCTGCTTTGAACGATATCTTAATTGGCAATACGGGCAATAACTTCTTTATCGGTGGGACTGGCAATGACAGCATTGATGGCGGTGCTGGTACTGACCGGGTAAATTATTCTTCCAGTACAGGGGCAGTTGTTGTTAATCTGACCACTGGCATCGCCACTGATGGCTTGGGTGGCACCGATACGCTGCTCAACATTGAAGATGTCACTGGTTCTAGTTTCAACGACACCTTAATTGGTAATGCAGGGAATAACGTCTTTGTTGGAGGGGCTGGCAATGACTCCATTGATGGCGGTGCTGGTACTGACCGTGTGGATTATTCCGGCAGTGCAGGGGCAGTTGTTGTTAACTTGACGACTGGCATTGCTACCGGGGGGTCAAGTGTTGGTACTGATACCCTAATTAATATTGAAGATGTCATCGGCTCCACATTCAACGATAACCTGACTGGAAATACTGCAAATAACGTCTTCGTCGGCGGGCCTGGTAATGACACCATTGATGGTGGTGATGGTACTGACCGGGTTGATTATTCCTCCAGCATTGCAGGAGTCACCGTTAACTTGGCAACTGGTACTGCTAGCGATGGGTTTGGGGGAACGGATAGCTTGACCAATATTGAAGAAATCGTTGGTTCTAGCTTTAATGATAGTCTGATCGGAAATACTGCAAATAACCTCTTTGTGGGAGGGGTTGGTAATGACACCATTGATGGTGGTGCTGGTACTGACCAAATTGATTATTCTTCCAGCTTTGCAGGTGTCACCGTTAACTTGAGTTCGGGTACCGCTAGTGATGGATTCGATGATACTGATACGTTGTCCAACCTAGAAAACGTAGTTGGTTCCAATTTCAACGACAATTTGACTGGAAATGCTGCTGCTAACTTGCTCAATGGTGGCACTGGCAATGATACGCTGAATGGTGGTGCTGGTAATGATACGCTGACTGGTAGTGCTGGTAGCGATCGCGTCGATTATGCCTCTAGTACCTCAGCAGTCAACGTTGACCTCACAGCAGGTACAGCCAGTGATGGACTAGGCGGCACTGATACCCTAATCGAAATAGAAGAAGCTTCGGGTTCAAGTTTCAACGACACCCTCACCGGCAATACAGCCAATAACTTCCTCAGTGGCGGGTCTGGTAATGACAGCCTGGATGGAGGTGCTGGCAATGACACCGTTGTGGGAGGCGCTGGTAACGATACCTTAAATGGTGGTATTGGAAGTGACCGAGCAGATTATTCTTCCAGTTTAGGGGGAGTGATTGTTGACTTAGCCACTGGTACAGCTAACGATGGACTTGGTGGTACTGACACACTAATTAGCATTGAAGAAGTTGCAGGTTCAAGTTTCAACGACACCCTCACCGGCAATGCAGGTAACAACCTCTTGCTTGGAGGTGCTGGCGATGACATTATTGACGGCGGCGATGGCAATGACTTCATTGATGGAGGTGCTGGTAATGACATTATTGATGGCGGACTTGGTATCGACCAAGTAGATTATTCTTCCAGTACAGCGGGTATTGTCATTGATTTGGGAACCGGAACTGCTAGCGATGGACTGAGTGGTACGGATACACTCGCCAACGTTGAAAATGTGACTGGCTCTGCCTTCGCAGATAGGATAACTGGCGACGCTGGCAATAACCTCTTAATTGGGAATGGTGGCAATGACACCCTAGTTGGCGGTGCTGGCAATGATGTCCTCATTGGTGTCGGTGCTAGTAGCAGAAATGCTTCTGCAATTACTATCGGTAGTTTTGGTAATCGAGGATTCCAAGAGGTTGATGTCTTAACTGGCGGAACCAATAATGATCGATTTATTCTGGGAGGTAGTAATGAATTTTACTACTTGGGCAGTGGTACAACTGGTGCAGACATTGCCATTATCGGTCAGGAAACCAGTACGGCTGGAATCTTTGCAAGAGACTTTAATGCAGGTGATTTGATTCAAGTGCAAAAAGGCTTAATCTACAGAATCCAGAATGTAGCTAACCCCACTACTTCAACTACAGACACTTATATTTTCGGGACTAATGCTGTTAGTACGTCGCCATCTTTCCTTGATTTAATAGGAGTTGTAGTTGGAACCTCCATCAATGAAGTCGCAGGTACTTTACGAGATCAGACTAACGCTAATCTCACATTTCTTAATCAAGCTACTAGTGGAGGTGTTCCAGTTATCCAATGGTTCAACTAGATTAAGGATCTGCAATAGGACTTAGACAACATTTAGTCATAAATTAAGAGGAAAAAATGGAAACAAGCAAAAAAGCCAACCAACAAATGGAAATAAATGATCTAATTGCTGATGCCGTTACTAATGCAGTGACACGAAGAGAGCTATTAGAAACAGAAGAGGCTTTGTTAGGTTTATCTGAAGAAGAATCCGCAGGGATTATGGGTGGCTTAACCTCGCAAATTACAGATACAGATTTGAAGAAAATTGATCTATTTTGTCCACCAACTGTAGTTGGTTTGATTGCATTACCTGATGATGAACCAGTTGTTTATCCAACAACTAAACTTCCAGTGAAGGGGATTTGTCCACCAATTGTAGTTGGGCTGATTGCATTACCCGATGACGAAAACTATCAACTTTCCTAACTCTTAGCCTTCAAATTTTAAAATACTCTTTCGGTGGAGGGACAATTCATGGAAGACATTACTACTGTTCAGACTACCCTTTGCCCAAGTGCTAGACCCGAATCTGTGGATGGTGTTGTCTTTGGCGTAATTGCTGGAGCGATCGCAGCACCTCGTGTAACTTATCTCAAACAGCCTCTACCCATCACAGATGAAGTGATGGCAAAAGCTAGCCCAGTTACACCTGCCGAAATTTTTCGCACGGCCGCATCCTGCGCGGAATCGGGTTGTCAGCATTTTGACGGCAAAGACTGTCGTCTTGCAATGCGAATTGTTGAGAAATTGCCCGCAGTAGTAGAGCAACTACCACCTTGTTCTATCCGCCGAGATTGTCGCTGGTGGCAGCAAGAAGGTAAAGCAGCCTGTATGCGATGTCCGCAAATCATCACAGATAACTATTCTTCATCTGAGCAGTTACGTCAAGCAGCAGATCCTTCTATATATTTGCAGACTTGATGATTACTGGAAATACTAGCTGACTTTTACACCCCCAAACTGATATCAAAGGAGACAGCAAAAATATGTCCTTAGCAATTTTTGAGAAAGTTAAAGAGTTCCTTGTCAGAATAGTCAAAGACGAAGCTTTCCGCAGTCAACTAATGAGCGAGAAAGCTGAAGAAGTGAAAAAAGCTTTAGAAAATGGTGGCTATAACTTTTCTCAAAAAGAATTTGAAACAGCCGCCATCCAAATATTAGAATTAAAAGAGCTAGGCGAATTTCACGATCTCAGCGAAGAGGAATTGTTAGGAGCTTTTGGTGGCTTGACAAGAATCAGTGATAGAATTGTCCAGCCACTATATGGGGTAATATACTGGCCTCCCGAAGAAGAGTATCCACAATGGCCGAAACCAAAGCCAATTGACCCACAGCCAATGTATGGCATAATAATTGACCCGCTTGATCCGCCTCTACAACCAATGTATGGAGTAGTTATTCCAGAAGAACTAGCATAGCCTAATCAAAGAATGAAATTTCAGGGTGCAAAGTTTAAAGTAATGTCAAAAAAGTTCATTGTCTAAGTATGCAAATAGCTGATTTACCCTATTTAGAGAGTGTTCCCAAAGACGAGTTGATTCTAGGTTCTGCTGGAGTGAGCGTGACATCTGAGGCATTCGCTTTCGGTTCAGAAAGTTACCTTTTTGTTAGTGCAAATAGTAGTGCTACATCTTGGTCATCCGGTGATTTTACAGAAAATGCTACAGGAGTAGCTGGAGCATTTGGCGATAATGCTATAGCTACTGTAACAGTCGCAGTTGATGGTGATCCGGTGATTGAGAAAACATCCTCTAACTTGTTGCAAAATACTGCTGTTGAAAGTGGTTTTGTAACCGTGATTAGTTTGCCCTCCAAGCTGACTTTTTACGACTTGTGGAAAAATTTATTTTGAGAATTTTCTAAGTCCTGATTTTCCGTCGGTTCAAGTCAACTTCTAAAACCGAGATTGAGAGTTAACTTATGACATATCATCGCAAAAGCTACGCAGTTTGGGAAATTACCTTAAAATGCAATCTAGCTTGTAGTCACTGTGGTTCCCGCGCCGGACATGAACGCACCAAGGAACTCTCCACAGAGGAAGCTTTGGATCTTGTCAAGCAAATGGCAGAAGTTGGAATTAAAGAAGTTACTCTCATCGGTGGTGAGGCATTTCTGCGTCCAGATTGGCTAGAGATTGCCAAAGCTATCAATGATGCAGGGATGCTATGTGGTATGACTACCGGCGGTTATGGCATTTCGTTAGAAACTGCACAGAAAATGAAAGAAGCAGGGATTCGGACTGTCTCTGTTTCTATTGATGGCTTGGAAGCAACTCATGATCGTCTGCGGGGAAAAAAAGGCTCTTGGAAATATGCATTTAAAACCATGAGTCATCTACGAGAAGTAGGTATTTCCTTCGGTTGCAATACTCAAATTAACCGCTTGTCAGCACCAGAGTTTCCGCGCATCTATGAGTGCATTCGTGATGCAGGTGCCCGTGCTTGGCAAATTCAGCTGACCGTGCCAATGGGGAATGCAGCCGACAACGCAGACATCCTTCTCCAACCCTATGAACTGTTGGATATCTATCCGATGATCGCCCGTGTTGCGGGGCGTGCTTACCAAGAAGGTGTACAACTCCAGGCGGGAAATAATATTGGTTATTACGGCCCTTATGAACGGCTGTTGCGGGGACGGGGTAAGGAGCATGAATTTTCATTTTGGCAAGGTTGCGGTGCAGGACTCTCCACTTTGGGAATAGAAGCTGACGGAGCGATTAAAGGTTGTCCTTCGTTGCCAACTACCGCTTACACAGGTGGTAATATTCGAGAGCGATCGCTGCGTGACATTATTGAAAATACAGCCGAATTGCGCTTGAATCTGGGAGCAGGAACACCTGAAGGTACAAAACACCTGTGGGGCTTCTGTAAAACCTGCGAATACGCCGAGCTTTGTCGTGGGGGTTGCAGTTGGACTGCCCATGTCTTCTTTGACAAGAGAGGTAATAATCCTTACTGCCATCATCGCGCTCTTGTTCATGAGGCACAAGACCTGCGGGAGCGTGTAATTCCCAAGGTGAAAGCTAAAGGTCTACCTTTTGATAATGGTGAGTTTGAGCTAATTGTCGAGCCTATAAACACTCCTTTGCCAGCAAACGACCCATTACGATTTAGCGCTGACAGCATTCAGTGGCCTGAAAGTTGGCAGCAACAACCCGAAGTTTCTTACTCACTAGTGAGGCAATAAATCATGGCAGAAAATTCAGAAAAAACAACAGACCTAGATTTATCACCATCTGAAGACTTAGAGAAAATACCCCTGCTTCCACGTTCAGCTTGGAATAGTCAATTAACTTATTTAAAAGTGCTATTAAAAGCGAAGCAAGTCCTCGATAAATCAATACAGTTCAGATAAGACCAAAACATTTGTAGAGACGGCGATTTATCGCGTCTCGAAAACTACAAAATAATTACTCCCTAAATATTTACACTTTAAATTGTTTATTAATAAGATAAACAGAGAATTATATGTCAACACTAGCTACACTTTCGGACTTATTGACTCCCAGTCTCAATCTCGATGTCGATTCCACTCTCACTCTCAATTACTATCGAAATCCCGATCCTAATCCCAGCCCTAATTTTGTTACCGCTCAAGGGGGGACTATTTTTTCCAATTACAGTCAGAGTCCTTCAGCGATTTTGACTACTGCCCAGACGGACACATTAGTTCAAGGTGGCGTTGCTTTAGCTATTGCTGAAGCTCAAGCGATTTTTTTAAACAATGATCTAACTTTTTCAGCCCTCTTTACTGATACTAGTATTACTGGATTAAGTGGCCAGTTTACAGGTAGTGCCGACAGTGAAACAAAGGTACTTGCTAGTTTTACAGTTGGTGCTAATCAAAGCTTCTCTTTTGATTTTTCAGCAGATTTGGCACTGACGGCTAAAGAAATTGAAAATTCCAAAGTTGAATATAACAAAGCTCAGTCTAAAAGTACTTTTTTAGTGTTAGACACCACAGATATTAATAAGCCCAAACTTTTAGATTATTTTGGCATCCAGGGTAGCTTAATATCTTCTAATCAAATCGGCGATCTGATCCTTGGTAATAGTCGCAATATTACGATTAACAGTCGTGATAAAAGTTCTGATATTAATGGCAACAATGGTACTGACTTCCTCAATGGTACTGCTATTGGGACTTATCGGCGGAATTTTACTAGCAATACCAATATAACTGTAGTCGAAATTAATATCAGTGCCGTTGAATTGGCAGGAGATACTTTAATCGGCAATCTGGGTAAAGATGTTATCTATGGAACGATTTGGAACGATAATCTAACAGGAACCAGTGGTGCGGACAAAATTTATGCCAGCTTGGGGAATGATAAGCTATATGGAAAAAATGGTAATGATAACCTCGATGCCGGTCAAGGTAATGATTGGCTAGATGGCGGCGATGGCAATGATTCACTCTATGGCGGTTTGGGCAATGATATCCTGATTGGTGGTAGTGGTAATGATGTCTTAGTTGGTGGTGATGGTAATGACACATTTATTTTCAAACGTGACGATACCTTGCTTAGAAATGACATTGATGTTATTAAAGATTTCCAGGTTGGTATTGATAAGATTGTATTCAATGATTGGGGTTACATTAATACTAGCCTATGGTTAAAACTAGGTAATATAATAGATACTGAAAATGGTGCTGTCCTCAAATTAAATTCTCTCTTGAATCAAGAAACAATACTAATCTCAGGTGTGAGTGCTAGTCAGATTAACTCTCAATCAATAACATTTAGTTAAAGCTAATTACTCTCTAAGAAAACTACTTCTATCCTGGATGATTACCTCTTAATAAAGTAGGGCTGTTTCTTTTGCTAAAAGGCTCTGATTTACAAGCTTATAAGTCAACTAGTCGTGGCGATCGCACTCCTTACTAAAATTATTGGTAGTACTCTTTACTAGATAATAGTAAATTGTGAAAAATATGTTCTTTATTCAAAGCTTCTCCCAGAATTTCGATGAGTGAAAACTAAGTCAAAAAATCCTTAGTCCCCAGTCAATAGTCTCTTTAACTAAACTTTAGTAGCAACTAAATTTTGTTAAGTTATAAATCCAGCTATATAAAGCAAATATAAATTATTAATTTTAAAGTCTGGAGAGCTAAGTAATACCGAAGATAACTGTGAAAATTTGATGAAGTCAAATATTTGTAACATGGTAATGTAGTAGCCTATTACAGAAAACCCACATAATAGGATAAGCAGAGGTTTTATGTCATCAGAAACTATATTTTTACAATCAACTGCTACAAATCCAAACCCAAACCCTAATTTTGCTAACGCTCAAGGATCTGCTGTTTTCTTCAACTATAGTCAAAGTCCTTCAGGAACTTTAACTCAAGCTCAGACTGACACATTAGTTAAAGGTGGTGTGACTTTAGCTATTGCTGAAGCTGGAGCAACTTTTTTTGACAATGATCCGGCTTTTTCAACACTATTTACTGATAGTAATGGCATTGGGTTAGATGGTTCTTTTTCGGGAAGTGCCAATAGCAAAACAAAGGTGGTCGCTAGTTTTGCCGTTGGCGCTAACCAAACTTTCTCTTTCGATTTTTCCGCAGATTTATCACTGTCAGCTAAAGAAATTGAAAATCGTGATGCTGAATATAACCAAGCTAGATCAAAAACCTCTTTCTTGGTACTAGATACCACAAATCCCAATAAGCCAAAAGTCTTAGATTATTTTGGTATTGAGGGTAACTTAGTTTCCTCTAAAGAAATTGCTACTTTGAGGCTCGCTGGTAGTCGTAATGTTAATCTCATTAATCGCGATAAAACTTCTGATATTGATGGTGACAATGGACAAGACTCGCTAACAGGGAATGCTATTGGTCGTTATCACAAGAGGTTTAAGAAAAGTACCAACATAACGATAGTAGAAATTAACGTCAGTGAAGTTAAATTTTTGGGAGACACTTTAATTGACAACTTGGGACAAGACGTTATTTATGGCACGATTAAGAATGATAAGCTGAAAGGAAGCAAATTTGCAGATAAGATTTATGGCAGCTTAGGTAATGATTGGCTGGATGGAAAGAAAGGTAATGATATCCTCGAAGGTGGTCAAGGTAATGATTGGCTATATGGGGGCGACGGTAATGATAAACTTCATGGCGGTTGGGACAATGATACTTTAATTGGTGGTTGTGGTAATGATATTTTGGTTGGTGGCGAAGGTAATGACAAATTTGTTTTCAACCGTGGCGATAGCTTGTTAAGAAGTGAGTTTGATATCATTCAAGATTTTGAGGTTGGTGTCGATAAGATTGTATTTGATGGTTGGGGCAAGCTTAATAGTGAACAATGGTTAAATCAGATGTTTTCTCAAGGTCGGATCAGCGATACACCTGATGGTGTTCTCTTCGATTTTAATACTGGAATAACTCAAGGGAAATTACTAGTTTCAGGTGTGACTTCCAATCTGATTACCTCTGATTCAATAGCGTTTATTTAGGACTTATTGCAGGGCAAATGTATCTAAATTAGAGAGTTACTTTCCCAACAATGGTTTCAGCATTAGGGCATCAATGCTGTTTTGTCAGCAAAATCTTTGTTTAGTAAGTGTTTCATAAGTTAGGTGCATTTGCTGCATTTACTCATTTCAAAAAACCAACACTAATTTAATATGAACTTAGTATAGTTATGAATACTAAAATTATTTCAGAATCTCATCTTAAACCTCTCATTCAAATCGCAGAGCAGAAGCCTCGATCGGGTCAAAGGGATGAAGTTGAATCCCCATACAAAACAGAAGTAGCTGAAATCTTCCAACTTGCAGTTCAACATCAACAAGCCAATCGTTTAGTAGAGGCTGAACTGCTATATAGTCAAGTTCTAGAAAAGCAACCTGACCACCCTGAAGCGTTACACAGTTTAGGGATGTTGGCGCAGCAGATGGGGCAACCTCAAACTGCTAAAAAGTGGCTAAGTGCATCTTTGCAAGTTCGTAAGGATTCAGGTAAAACTTGGTTCAGTTTAGGTAATTTGCATTTGGTTCAGGAACAGTTTTCAGAAGCAGAAAAAGCTTATCGTCAAGCTCTCGTACTAGTACCTAACTCACTGCCAATTTACAATAACTTGGGCTATGCTCTGCAACAACAAGGATTATTTGATGAAGCAGTTAACTGCTATCAAAAAGCTCTAGAGTTAAAGCCAGACTTTATAGAAGCAGAGGCGAATTTAGGCAATGCGCTACATGCTCAAGGTAGACTCTCTAGCGAGCAACAATTGTACTATGCAAAATTGAATAATAAATTGGCTGTTGCCCGGAAAAAAGCAGGGGATTGGAAAACTGCTATTATTTATTACAAGCAAGCAATTAGTTTGCAACCAGAAAAAACAGACGCTTATTTTAAATTGGGAATGACTCTGCATGACCAAGGTCAGGTAGACGAAGCCCAGTCTGTGTTTTTCAAAGCTCTAGAATTTAAGTCAGATTGGGAAAAAGCCTATCTAACTGGCCAGATTTACCAAATCCAGCACCAACTTGACAAAGCTGTATCCGCCTACAGCCAAGGGTTAACACTGCTGAATCCGCACTATGCTGAAGCAGTTAGAAGTTCCAATGGCAATCAGGCGGCTGTGTTCAACTTAGATGAACATATTCCCCCACCAATCCAATTTCAAGAAGTTATCATTGGTGGACATAGCTTTCCAGCTATTCCTCCAGTGTCCAACCACGAAGAGGCAAGACCTTTCTGGAGTGTGGTTATTCCCGTCTTGAACCGCCCAGAATATTTTCCTGAATGCCTTGCCAGCGTCTTGGCACAATGGACAGGGCCAGAGGACATGGAAATTGTGGTTTTGGATAATGGCAGCAACCCACCTCTATTTGAGATTCCGCATGGGTTGGGAAAAGGCATTATCCGTTACTACCGTTTTCCTGAAACTGTACCACTACAGCAAAATTGGAATACAGCCGTTGCCCTGAGTCGGGGACAGTGGGTTCATCTTTTGCACCATGATGATTATGTCCTCCCCGGTTTTTATGCTCGGCTGAAAGCCAGCTTAGAGAAATCTTCGGAGTCCGTGGGGGCGGCTTTTACTGGCTATGAAAATATTGATGACAATCGAGAGGTTGTCTTCTCTCAGGAACATGGCTTAGGAGAGTATCGAGGTGTAGTTAAGGATTGGGTACGACGGATTGGCGTTTCCTGTCCACTTAGCCCCCCATCTGTGGTAATTCGTCGGCTAGCCTACGAACAGCTGGGAGGCTACAAACTAGACCTTCCTTATACCTGCGACTGGGAATTCTATAAACGTGTAGCCGTGTTTTATGATTGGTGGTACGAACCAGGTATTTTGGCTCATTATCGCCAACACTCCAATAGTGTCACCGTAGCCGAAACTATGGATGGGTCTTGCGGGGCTGCACACCGTCGGGCGATTGAAATGTCAGAGAGTTATCTGCCTGTTGAACATTGTGCAGCGATCACAGCAAAGTCTCGCGCATTTCACTTTAATTGGTGCTTGGAGCGAGCAGCTATACCGATGAAGTTTGGCAACATAGAGGGCAGTTTTCAATTAATTCAGGAAGCCCTGAAAATCGATGGTTCTTCTGAGGCAACTAGGAAGTTATTTGTCTGGTTAACAGCCAATGAACTAGCACCGATTCGCCATCAAATTGTCTCAAGAGGCATCGTTGATTTTTCCAAAAACTGTTTGACATAATTCAAATATTTTTAACAATTTTTAGGAGGATGCAATTATGAAAGTGGGAATTCTTGCAGGGGGATTGGGTACTCGGCTTTCGGAAGAAACAGAAACAAAACCAAAGCCGATGGTAGAAGTTGGTGGTCAGCCCATTCTCTGGCACATCATGAGGCATTATTACCACTATAACTTCAATGATTTTGTCATTGCCCTCGGCTATAAAGCTGAGATGATTAAGAAATACATGGTGGATTACTGTTCATTAAATAGTAATCTCACGGTGAACTTGCGAAATGGTGAAATAAAAATGCATGGCGGGTATAAACCCGACTGGACTATTGAGTTGATTGATACTGGACTGTCTACGAATACAGGCGGTCGGATTAAGCGTCTAGCTCCTTATATGGGTAAAGATACCTTTATGCTGACCTGGGGAGATGGCGTTTCTGACTTGAATTTGCAAGATTTATTAGCCTTTCACCGCAGACATGGCAAATTAGCCACCATGACGGTGGTTCGTCCTCCAGCTCGTTTTGGACTGCCGACGCTGGATGGAGATCAGGTTGTGGAGTTTTCGGAAAAGCCTCAAGTCCATGAAGGTTGGATTAACGGTGCTTTCTTTGTACTAGAACCTGGGGTTTTTGATTATATCGATAGCGATCGCACCCAATGGGAAAAAGAACCCCTAGAACGATTAGCTCAAGACGGTCAGTTGATGGCCTATCGTTACTCTGGTTTCTGGCAATGTATGGACACCCTGCGAGATAAACATCGCTTAGAAAACCTGTGGAATAGTGGTAACGCACCTTGGAAAATTTGGGAGGATAAAGTAGATGCGAGTATTAGTAACGGGACATCGGGGTTACATCGGAACGGTAATGGTACCCATGCTCTTGTCGGCGGGATATGAGGTAGTTGGGTTAGACAGCGATTTGTTTAAAGGGAGTACTTTTGGTGACGGAATTCAAGAAATTCCTGAACTTGAAAAAGATATTCGAGATGTAGAAGCAGTTGATCTCGAAGGCTTTGATGCTGTTCTGCATTTAGCAGCATTGTCAAATGATCCCTTAGGCAATTTGCGGCCAGATTTAACTTATGAAATCAATCATGCCGCTTCAGTGCATCTAGCAACTTTAGCTAAACAAGTTGGAGTTGAACGCTTTATTTTCTCCTCTTCTTGCAGTAACTATGGAGCAGGTGGAGACGATTGGTTAACTGAAGAATCTGCCTTTAATCCGGTAACTCCCTACGGTATTTCCAAAGTTAAAACCGAACATGATGTTAGCGAATTAGCTGATGATAGTTTCAGTCCGACTTTTTTGCGGAACGCGACAGCTTATGGTGTCTCGCCACGTCTGCGGTTTGATTTAGTACTCAACAATCTTGTGGCTTGGGCCTTTACTACCGGACAGGTTTATATCAAGAGTGATGGTACTCCTTGGCGACCAATTGTCCACATTGCAGATATCTCTCGGGCCTTTATCGCAGTCTTAAAGGCTCCTAGAGAAGTGATTCACAATCAGGCTTTCAATGTGGGGCGGAATGAAGATAACTACCGCATCTGTGAATTAGCTGCGATCGTTCAACAAACAGTTCCGGGCTGTCAAATTGAATATGCGGCAAATGCTGGCCCCGATAAACGCTGCTATCGAGTTGACTGTAGCAAAATTACTCAGATGCTCCCAGACTTCCAACCGCAATGGAATGCTCGTAAGGGAGCAGAAGAACTATACCAAGTCTATCAAACCATTGGTCTGACCCTAGAAGAGTTTGAGGGGCCTCGGTATCAGCGCATTGCCCATATTAAACAACTGCTAAGTACTGGGCAAATTGATGAGAGTTTACGTTGGAGACATCTGTCTTTGGCATATTCTCTAGCAGGATGAAGAAGAATTCAGGAGTCAGAATTCTGTTTCGATAAATTGTTAATTACTTCACAAAAGAGCCTTTCTATGCTTAATCTAGTTGCTCACGACTCGCTACCACCCTGTCGTGCTAGTGGTGAGGATGACCTAGAAACAATCATTTCCTTTGGACATACACCTCTAGCTGATGCCCTCGTCACTGAAGAACAGCTGAATCAACCAGAATATTCCGCTCCTCTCGATCTGGCTTTTTCTCCTAGTAGTGGGCTGTTGCAAATCACTGAGACAGTACCGCCAGAGATTTTGTTTTGCCGAAATTATCCTTACTTTTCCTCGGTGTCTCCTTCTCTGATGCGGCATTTTCAAGAAAGTGCTTTGTTCATTATGGAGTCGCGGCAACTTGATGCTAATAGCTTAGTGCTAGAAGCGGCTAGCAATGATGGTTATATGCTCAAGCATTTTGTCGAACGGGGTATTTCTGTGTTGGGAATTGACCCTGCTGATGGGCCATCCGAGGTAGCCCAAAAAGCTGGCATTCCCACACTTTGTACCTTTTTTACTAAAGACTTGGCTGTGAGTTTACGCAGCGAAGGAAAACTGGCAGACGTTTTTTTAGCCAACAACGTCTTAGCTCATGTGCCAGACTTGAATGGTTTTGTGGAAGGTATCGCTACAATCCTGAAGCCATCTGGTGTAGCGGTGATGGAAGTACCTTATGTGGTTGACCTAGTTGACCACTGTGAGTTTGACACCATCTATCATCAGCATTTGTGTTACTTTTCGGTAACAGCTTTGGATCGCTTGTTTAGACGGCATGGACTGTTTCTCAATCGAGTTCAAAGGGTTGCTATTCATGGAGGATCAATACGGCTGTTTGTCGAACATCATGATGCAGCAGATGAATCGGTAACTCAGCTTTTAGCGCAAGAAATCCAACGAGGTGTAGATAGGATTGATTTTTACCACGATTTTAGCGATCGCGTCCGGTCTATCAAGCAAGTTTTACTAGAAATTCTCTCGGATCTCAAACAGCAAGGCAAGCGAATCGTTGGTTACGGTGCAGCCGCTAAAGCAACAACTTTGTTGGGCTATGTCGGGATTGATCGCCAGTTATTAGATTATGTTGTGGATCTCAATCCCCATAAACATGGACGCTATATGGGTGGCAATCATCTCCCCATTTTTTCGCCCGACAAACTTTTAGCGGATCAGCCAGATTATGTCTTGATTCTGGCTTGGAATTTTGCCGATGAAATCATGCAACAACAAGCAGCCTATCGGCAACAGGGCGGTCAGTTTATTATTCCTATTCCACATCCAAAGATTGTGTAGTTGCTGGGCTACAAGATCCCCGACTTCTTCAAGAAGTCGGGGATCTAACCACCGCTAACCACTCATAACTCCCACTCCCCAATTCAATCCAAAATTTAAAATCCAAAATTGGTTATGGCTACCCTTGCAGAAGCCCTTCAAATTGCCTCTCAATATCATCAAAAAAATCGTCTGACTGATGCACAGCAGGTTTATCAGCAAATTATAGAGCAACAGCCCGACCAGCTGGATGCTCTACAAGGATTGGCACTCATAGCTCAAAATTTAGGGGATTATGAGAAAGCTGAGAAGTCTTTGGAGCAAGCTTTGCAATCCCATCCGAATTCAGTCAAGGTCTGGTTTAGCTTAGGCAATCTGCACCAAGTTCAAGGAAAGTTTAGTGAAGCGGTAACTGCTTACCAAGGGGCCTTATCAATTCAACCAAATCTAGCCCCCATTTACAACAACTTGGGCTATACCTTCCAACAACTGAACAAATTGGATGATGCGATCGCTTCTTACCAAAAAGCTCTGCAACTTAAACCTAACTTTGCAGAAGCCGAAGTCAATTTAGCTAATGCCCTGCATTGCCAAGGCAAGCTTTCACCAGAACAAAAAGTTCAGTTTGCACAGTTAAATCATCATCTAGGGGGGAATCGGAAAAAAGCAGGTGACTTGAAAACTGCAACCACCTACTATCGTCAAGCCCTGGTCTTACAGCCTGAATTTGCGATCGCTCATTATAATCTGGGAGTGGTATTACAAGCCCAAGGCGAAAGTGATGAGGCGATGTCTTGCTATCAAAAGGCGCTAGACATTGATCCCAGTGATTCGTCATTGTACAAGACCTTGTGCCGTCAAAAACTCACCCAACTGACACCGCCTCGCCAACAGCAGGGTTCATCAAGATTAAAAGTGGCCTTTATTGGTCAGCCCTTTGTCATGACACGTTATCCTACACCCGCCGATTCCATTGGCATTCTCACCTATGAGATAGCCCGACGGTTAGCGATAACGAGCGACGTTACGGTATATACCGCTGGAGAAACAAGACAAGAAAATGTGTATGAAGGGGTGCAGTATAAATACATCCCTGTCAAACTCGACCGATCTGTTCTCAAGCGGCTAGAGCAAATTCCTGGCTTTTACAGTCCAGCCCGTCCCAGCTTTGCATTTAGCCTGTACTATGCAGCGTATGCATTGCAAATTGCCCATGATTTGAAAAAGCATCCTTGTGATGTGGTTCATATTCACAACTTGTCTCAATTCGCCCCGATCATCCGCGCTCTCAATCCGAACTGCAAAATTGTCTTACATACACATTGTGAGTGGTTAAACCAACTCAACCATAAAACACTGGAACAACGGCTGGGTGCTGTAGACTGCGTACTCAGTCCCAGTCAATATATCTCAGCGCAAGTACAGCAGCGTTTTCTTCAGTTTAGTGAACGGTGTCAGGTAATCTATAATGGCGTAGATGCTGACCGATATCTTGACTTTTTGCCTCAGTCCCAGACCGTTAAATCGCCCTCCCAAAAACCGATTAAACGATTATTATTTGTAGGGCGAGTGTGTCCCGAAAAGGGTAGCCATATTCTGTTAGAGGCTTTCCGCCAGGTATTGTTGCATGACCCCAATGTTCAGCTAATGGTGGTTGGCCCCATCGGTGTAATTCCTTATGAATATCTAGTGGGATTGAGTGATGATCCGAAAGTTTCAGCATTAGCCTCATTTCACCAAGATGATGCTTGGACTGCTTATTTAAGGCAATATATGGCACTGTTAAGTGAGCAGGTAGACGAAGGTACAGCCCCTCCTGTTACCCTCACAGGGCTGGTACCACCCTCTCAACTACCGAGTTTATATCAGCAGGCTGATATTTTTGTCTTCCCCTCTATCTGTCATGAAGCCTTTGGTATGCCAATTGCAGAAGCCATGATTGCCGGATTGCCTGTCGTAGCTACCCAAGGAGGTGCTTTTCCAGAATTGGTTGAACATGGCAAAACTGGTCTGATTGTTGAGCGGAGTGATGTGAATGCTTTAGCAGACGCTATTATACATCTGTTAAAAGATGCCGAGTTGAGAACAGCGATGGGGCAGGCTGCCCGTCAGCGCGGTATTGAGCAATTTACTTTTGACAAGTTGGCTGTAGACTTGCAACATCTGTATGCTAACCTCTGCTGCCAAACAATAGCAGCTTCGAGTTTGGCCTTGTTAAGTGCCTAATTTTTAAAAGTCAATGCCATGAATCAAGTTGCTATACAGATACCTATACGTCATGTCTGCCGTTTACTAATGGAAAGCCGCCGCATCCAATGCGATCGCACTCACCTTTCCCAATCGGCAATTGTCTTTGCCCCCCATCCCGATGATGAAACTCTCGGTTGTGGTGGCACTATTCTTCAGAAAAAGCAGGCTGGGGCGGCTTTAAAAATTGTTTTTATGACGGATGGCAGCCAGTCCCATTCCCATTTAATCCCAGCCGAAAAACTCAAGGCGATCCGTGCGAAAGAAGCGCTAGCTGCGGTTGAAAAGCTGGGTGTTGAACCAAGAAATGTCCTTTTTCTGGGGATTAAAGATGGTACCTTAACTTACAATCAGGCGATCGCTATTGAGAAAGTTAAACAGATTATTCTGAGGACTCTCCCAGAAGCTATTTTTATTCCCTACGTCCGAGATGGAGTGCCTGATCACGATGCCACAAATCAGATTGCGATCGCTGCATTAAGGCAGTGCGGCATTCCAGTAACAGTGTATGAATATCCAATTTGGTTTTGGCGACGTTGGCCTTGGACTGTTTTTGAAGGCGATAAAAATCCGCCTTTATCGGTTTGGCGAGAACACTTGGCAGGCAGTTTCCAGTTACTTCAAAAGTTTAGCTACGCTGTTGATATCCATGCCGTTTTAGACCACAAACGTATTGCCCTGGAACAACACCAGTCACAGATGACTCGTCTCAAGCCTGATCCTCGATGGCTAACTCTTGGGGATGTTTCTCAGGGTGATTTTCTCAATTGTTTTTTTCAAAATTATGAGTTTTTCCGTCGCTATCGTTTGAACTAAAACTGATTGGCAGTGGTAAAATTCCAACTTTAAAATTTGAGTAAATAGTGTTCATTGTTTCATGGTCTTAACCAAATAATTAATAAAAAGCCAAATAAATGAACATATTATCTAAGCGTTTTGAAAATAAAGTCGCCTTAATTACAGGAGGAAATAGTGGACTAGGCCGAGCGATCGCTATTAGATTGGCTATGGAGGGTGCTGCCATTGGTGTTCTGGGAAGAGATTTAGAAAAGGCTCTCGAAGTCCGCCAAGAAATTGAATCCCTTGGTGGTAGAGCATTGGAAATCAAATGTGATGTCACAGAAGAGTCCGATTGTCAAAGTGCAGTTGAGCAAATTATCAATCAATTTAATCGATTGGATGTTCTGTGTACGAGTGCGGGAATTCATGGGGGTGGGCACACTGTTGTAGATACCCCAGTTGAACTTTGGGATCAGGTAATTAATACCGATTTGAAAGGAGCCTATTTAATCTCGAAGTTCTCTATCCCTGAGATGCGAAAAGTTGCTGGTGGTTCCATAGTCCACATTTCTTCTATTGGAGGTCTGAGGGGTTTTCCAGAAGGTATGGCATTTCAGTCAGCTAAGGGAGGACTTATCAATCTAACTAGACACATGGCAGTAGCTCATGCAACTGAAAATATTCGTGTGAACTGCATTTGTCCAGGGGTGATCACAACACCGTTGACAGAAAATTGGTTAAGCAATCCAGAAACTTATACGAGAGTATGCCAATGGCATCCCATGAATCGGATTGGTGAAGCGAAAGAAGTGGCATCAGCCGCAGCTTTTTTAGCCTCTAATGAAGCTTCTTTCATTACAGGAGCGATTTTACCAGTAGACGGTGGCTATTTGGCAGTAGGTAAAGATTAGTTATAAGACTTGACAATTTAAATCTGTAAGGAAACAAAAATGACACAACAGCAATTAACAAAAAATATTGAGCAGAATCAAGAAAATTCTCTCAAAGAATCTACCTGTCCAAACTGTGGACATCATGGATTATCAATATTTTATGAAGTAAGCAAAGTTCCAGTTCATAGCTGTCTGATGACATCGACACAACAGGAAGCTTTAGATTTTCCTTGTGGGGATATAGTTTTAGGCTATTGTGATCAATGTGGGTTTATTACTAATGTAGCTTTTGACTCCAAGTGGTCAGCCTATGCGCCTAATTATGAAGACCAGCAAAGCTTTTCACCTACCTTCAATAAATTTGCCATTGATTTAGCCAATCACCTGATTGAAAAATATGACTTGCACAACAAAGACATTATCGAAATTGGTTGCAGTAAAGGAGACTTTCTGCTGTTGCTGTGTGAGTTAGGTAACAATCGCGGTGTAGGTATCGACCCCAGCGTAGTGCCAGGTCGAGTTCAAAGTCAAGCCGCAGATCGGGTGAAGTTTATTCGAGAATATTATGATGAGCATCATGCAGAATACGTAGGCGATTTTATTTGTTGTCGCCATACTTTAGAGCATATTCAACCAACAGCAGAATTTGTGACCAAAGTCCGTCGCTCAATTGGCGATCGCACTCAGACTACCGTTTTCTTTGAAATTCCCGATACAATTCGAGTATTGCAAGATTTAGCGTTTGAAGACATCTACTACGAACACTGTTCTTACTTTACCCCTGGTTCCCTAGCTCGCTTATTCCGTTCTTGTGGGTTTGAGGTCATAGATTTATATCGCACTTATGGGGAACAGTACCTCTTAATTGAAGCGCGTCCAGTCGCCACATCATCTGATAAAATTCATCCTTTAGAGGAAAGTATTGAGCAGACCGCTGAGTATGTCCAAGCTTTCGCTACTCAAATCCAGAATCATTTGCACAAATGGAGGCGTCACTTAGAAAACCTGAAATCTCAAGGTAAGCGGGCCGTAATTTGGGGTTCGGGGTCTAAGTGTGTGGCATTTCTGACCACTCTGGATGCTATTAATCTGATTGAGTATGTTGTTGATATTAATCCTCATCGTCATGGGAAATTTATCCCAGGAGTGGCGAAAGAAATTATGTCGCCAGAATTTCTCCGCACATATCAACCAGATCAGGTGATTGTAATGAACTCAATTTACCGCAATGAAATTCAGGAAATGCTCACTGCAATGGGTGTTACGTCAGAAGTAATTACATTTTAAAAAAAGCATACTCATTGTGCTGGATGAGTCTATCACTTGTGATTTGGGTATTCCTAATTCCTTTGTCCATTTAGATGAGAAACTTTGCCGTCAAAAAATTCAATCTTTTCTCAAATTTGCAAATTCATGATCATCACTGAAACTAAAATCAAAGGGGCATTTATTATTGATTTAGAGTTGCAACGAGATATTCGAGGCTTTTTCGCTCGGACTTTCTGTATTCAGGAATTTAGAGATCGTGGTTTAAAATCTAATATTGCCCAATGCAATTTATCTTTTAACTATAACAAAGGAACGTTGCGGGGTATGCATTATCAAAAGCCTCCTTCTCAAGAAACAAAATTGGTGCGTTGCATTCGAGGGGCTATTTATGATGTAATTATCGATTTACGTCGAGAATCTCCTAGCTATTTTTCTCATATTGGTATAGAGTTGACGGCTGAAAATCGTCTTGCTCTCTATATCCCAGATAGGTGCGCTCACGGGTTCCAAACGCTCACTGATAAAACCGAAGTCACTTATCAAATGAGTGACTTCTACGCCCCAGAGTATGAATCTGGCTATCGTTATGATGACCCAGCTTTTGGTATTGAATGGCCGTTACCAATAAGTGAAATATCAGAGAAAGATAGGTCTTGGACTTTATTTGAACAGAAAAAGATAGTGACACCTGAGGGAGGATAAGTATAGGAATCATATTTGATTTCTGAAAAAACTCAGTACAACTAAGAAGCCTTCTTGACTGTTGCCTGTTGCCTATTCCCTATTGCCTGCCTACGCAAATTAGTTCAGAAATCAAAGCGGATTCCTATAGAACGGCGTTAATAATTCAAGGTATTGCCCCCATAAATGAATTTAGGGGCTACCCCGCCGCAGATAATTTGATGTGCGATCGCTAAAATACTTGGGAAGCATCGCAGCACAGTACAGCGATGGTTAGCGGATTATTGTGAAACTTTCAGAACATTATCTTATAAAATTGGTATAATACAGCGGGCTTCAAGTTAGTGAAGTACACAACCTATGCCTCAAAGATAAGAATACAGGGTGTTTTACTTCTGACTTTTGAATCCAGAATTTTGCTCTCTTAGAAAAATTCGCTGTATTATTATCCTCAAATGTTATGTGATAATACTTAATTTTATATTGACATACTTTAATATATTTTACATTCTATTTACAATTGCTGCCCAGAAAGTAGCTAAACTTTACATTTTACTATATACTTGACCTCTTCACTATTTTTTATAAAAATATCCTATTCAACTTCATGATTACTTGAATTAAATGTCATTACTTATACCATTGTAGTAGCAGTTTACATGATTGATATTAGAGAAGTAGTTTAAAACATAGCTTGTCTGATACATATACATGAATAAAAAATGGGCTGCTAAACGACTTACAATCAACCTCACATCAAGTGAGGCACAGAGACTTGAACAATACTGTTCAATCACGGGGAGACCCGCAACTGATGTAATTCGAGAGTTAATTCGCTCTCTTTCTTCTAAAGAGGAAAAAGCCTCTGAAATCTAGGAAATCACGCTGTACAAAAAAGAAACCCAGAGTAAGTAGATTTCAATTTGTGAGTGAAATATAGTCCTTAACAGTCATCAGCTAACAGTGAATCCCCATTTAAGTTAGGGGATTTCAATAAGAACACTTTCTTACAAAGTGACGCTCCGACGCCGCTAACAGAGTGGAGGCTTCCTCCGCTCTGACTTTTTTTTTGGGATATTATCTCGTAAAGAGTGTCAGGCAGTTTTCCTCCAGCAATAACTGCCCGAATGGCACTAAGAAAAGATACAGCCCTTGTTATGACTGGTTCTCAGCCTGGAGGCTGGGAATCCATTCTGGGAGGCTCCGCCTCCGGTAGCTTGAATTGAGGCGGAGCCTCTTTTAAATACATTCCCAGCCTGGAGGCTGGGAACGAGACGACACAAGCTTTTGGGTTTTTCTTAGTGCCATTCAATAACTGCCCTTTGCCTGCCTTGATAAATAGTAATATTACTGATTTTTTTTAGAAAAATTTAAGTTAGATATAGTGGCTGCCATGTATTTACTTATACTTTAGAAGTATTAAGGATTCGATCTGTAATTTAATTTATTTAATTACAAATAATGATTAGAAGAACCTTGGTTATAAATCAGCCAGAGGTAGGCAAGTTCGCGGGCAAACTGAGGATTTTTCCTGAATGTCTAACACTTAGCTTTGCGATCGCAGCAGTATTATTATGCAACTATCAAAATGCGACCGCCCAGACTCCCAATCCTCAGACATTACCCCCAGGTCGATTAGAGGATATTCCTGAGACTCCTTTACCGTTGGATGTACTACCCAAGCCACCAGACAACAATCAATTGCTTCCATCCCCACAACTACCGAATCAGCCAATTTGGGAACAGGGTGACCCTAATACCAGATTTCGGGTTGATCGCATTGAAGTTTTGGGCAGTACAGTTTTCAAAGCAGAACAGTTTACCGCTATCACAGATCCCTTTGTGGGAAGAGAACTGACCTTTGCTGAGTTGTTGCAAGTTAGAGATGCCATCACAAAGCTATACACTGATAACGGCTATGTAACCACGGGGGCGTTGATTACACCGCAGACAGTAGAAGCTGGGGTGATCAAAATTCAGGTGATCGAAGGCACTGTGCAAGAAATCAAGATTATCGGTAATAGACGATTGCATAGTCAATACATTCGCGATCGCATCCAACTTGGTACTGGCAAACCGTTAAACATACCGCGCTTACTAGAAAAACTACAACTACTCCGTCTCGATCCGCGGATTCAAAACCTGTCAGCCGAGTTGCAAACAGGACTGCAACTGGGAACCAATGTGTTGCAAGTTGAGGTTGAAGAAGCAGAAACTTTTAAACTGACAGCAAATCTGGATAATGGGCGATCGCCCAGTGTCGGCAGTTTTCGCCGGGGAGTGGATCTGCAAGAAGCCAATTTATTAGGCTTGGGCGATACTCTGAGTGTAGGATACGCCAACACCGATGGCAGTAATACCATCAACGTCAATTACGCGCTGCCGATTAATGCCCGTAATGGCACCGTATCCTTCGGTTTTAGCCAGGGATGGAATCGCGTGATTGAAAAGCCATTCAACGTCCTTGATATTCAGTCAAATAGCCGTTCTTACGAATTGGGCTATCGGCAACCACTGCTGCAAAAAACAACCCAAGAATTGGCGATCGGGCTGTCATTTTCGCGCCAGGAAAGCCAAACTGAGTTGGGTATTGATAACATTGGCCCGTTTAAACTCTCCCCCGGTGCAGATGCAAACGGAAAAACCAATATTTCGGCTCTGCGATTTTTTCAAGAATATACCCAGCGAAGTAACCAGTATGTATTTGCAGCGCGATCGCAATTAAGCTTTGGCGTAGATTGGTTCGATGCAAATGTCAGTGATAATGAACCAGATAGCCGCTTTTTCGCATGGCGGGGACAGGCGCAGTGGGTGCGGCAATTAGCACCAGATACTCTATTTTTAGCTAGGGGCGATTTCCAATTCGCAGCCAATTCCCTAGTGCCTTTAGAGCAATTTGGTCTTGGTGGACAGCTAAGTGTACGAGGCTATCGCCAAGATGCATTACTCACAGATAATGGTCTGTTATTATCCGCAGAATTTCGAGTACCTATTGTCCGCGCTAAGAAGATTGGCGGGGTGCTACAACTGACACCCTTCATTGAAGTTGGCAAAGGCTGGAATGTTAAGGGCGAAAATCCATCACCAAGTACACTTCTTAGTACTGGGTTCGGGCTATTGTGGAAACAGGGCGATGACTTCTTAGCCCGCCTAGATTGGGGCATTCCTCTGATCTCAGTGGATGGTGAAAAGCGATCGCTCCAAGAAAATGGGCTGTACTTCTCGGTACGCTATTCACCGTTTTGAGATCGGTTAAATACTATACCGTTTTGGGCATCCTAAAATACAAAATATAAATAAAGGCTTGGCGATGAATGCGACCTCTACCAATACTTGTCGGGTTTTGGGGAAAAGGGGAAGGGGAAAGGGGAAAGAAAAAACCTTTAACCTTTAACCTTTAACCTTTTCCCAAACCCTATTCCGAGTTAAAAATGCACAAAGCGAGCAGTATTGCGACCTCTACTTGGTTGTTTCTATGTGGTGGAATCATGCCATTGATGGTAATGCCAATTTGGTGCGGCTTTGCCAACGCCCAGGTAACTCCCGATGGCACATTGAATACTACTGTCTCCCAAAGCGGTAATAACTTCACCATCACCAACGGCGATCGAGTTGGTAATAACCTTTTCCACAGCTTTAGCCAATTCTCAGTTCCTACAAACGGCTCGGCATTCTTCAACAATGCCCCAGATGTGCAAAATATTTTCAGTCGCGTCACTGGAGGCAGTGTTTCATACATTGACGGTTTAATTCAGGCGAACGGTGGCGCTAATCTGTTTTTGCTTAATCCTAGTGGGATTATTTTCGGCGCTTATGCTCAATTGAATATCGGTGGTTCGTTTATCGGTACAACTGCCAACAGTATTAAATTTGCCGATGGTGTTGAGTTTAGCGCGATTAATTCCCCAACGACTCCACTGTTGAGCATCAATGTTCCCCTTGGTTTGCAAATGGGCAGCAATCCCGCACCTATCACCGTTCAAGGCACAGGACACTCCTTGAGTAATCCTGGTGGACTGCCTATTGTGACTCAAAATCCGAGTGTTACAGAATTGCGGGTACAGCCGGGAAAAACTCTAGCTTTGGTGGGTGGCAATCTGAATCTGAATGGGGCAACTCTGAACGCCAAGCAAGGGCAATTAGAATTAGGCAGTGTCAGTGATGTAGGGTTGGTTAGTTTGATCCCAACTGCACGTGGCTATACTTTGGGATATGAAAATGGGCAAAAATTTGGTGATATTCAGTTTACACAGCGATCGCTATTAGATATCAGCGGGGTGAATGCGGGTTCAGTTCAAATTCAGGGTAGGCAAATTCAATTCACCGATGGCTCTCTGGTGCTGGCGCGAAATTTCGGCAGTCTCCCCGGCAGCGACATTCGCCTTCAGGCTACAGAGGCGATTGATTTGATTGCCACAACAGCTGATGGCACAATTCGGAGCGGGGTGCGTAGTGAAACTTTGGGTATCGGAGCTAGTGGGAACATCAGTGTAATTACTCCCCGCTTTACCCTCCAGCAGGGAGGGGGGTTAAATAGCATTTCAGTTGGAGTAGCTCCCAGTGGTAATATCCACATTGATGCCACAACAATTGAACTGTCTGGCTTCTCACCAATCAATCCAAATAACCTTACGACCCTTTCTACTTCTGTTTATAGTTCTGGGAACGCTGGCGATATCTCTGTCAATGCCAATAGTTTACTAGTGTCAAGTGGTGCCTCACTGATTTCAGCTACATTTGGTAGTGGCTCCAGTGGTAAAGTAGCAATTCGCACTCATCACACTACTGTGATGGGACAAAGCCCCGGCGGGCCATATAGCAACATTAGCTCAACTACATTTGCAACCGGAAATGCCAAAACTTTGACTCTAGATACCGCCAAGTTGCAAATTCTGGATGGGGGAGCAGTTGCCACCACCACATTTTTTGCAGGTAATGGGGGAGATATAAACATTAACGCCACGGAATCCATCGAGATCAGTGGTCGTAGTCGGAACAATAACAGCAGTATCAACTCATCTACCACTCGACTAATTCCAATACTGCGGCAAAGATTTGGTCTACCAGATAAACTCACGGCGAATGCTGGCAGTGTGAGCATTACCACACCAAACCTGACGGTGACAGATGGCGGGACAGTCAGTGTCACTAGTCAAGGCAGTGGCAATGGTGGCAGTCTCAAGATCGCAGCCAATACCATCCGATTAGACCGTCAAGGAAGCATCCAGGCACAAACAGAATCAGGTAATGGAGGTAATATCGCCTTAAAAGTTGGAAACTTATTGCTGCTGCGTGACAATAGTGCGATCGCAGCAACAGCAGGCGGTAATGGTGATGGAGGTAATATAAACATTAATGCACCCATCATCGCCGGATAAAAAAACAGTGACATCATTGCTAATGCCATTAAAGGTCGGGGGGGCAATATTCAAATCACCACCCAAGGTATCTTTGGGCTGAAGTTGGGCGACCAACTCACACCTGATAGTGACATCACCGCCAGTTCGCAATTTGGGTTGAGTGGCACTGTTCAAGTTAATACTATCGGTGTTGATCCAAATTCCGGCTTAGTCCAACTACCAGCAAATGTGGTTGATGCATCGCAGAAAATTGCCACAGGTTGCGCGAGTAATCAAGGCAGTCGGTTTGTGGCAACGGGACGTGGTGGTGTGCCCCAAAATCCAACGCAGCAAGTAACAAGCAATCGCATTTGGTCTGACATCCGCGATATCTCTGCATACCGGACAAATAGTGAAATCACAGCCCAAATTCCCCCATCCCCAAAACTTATTGGCCAAGCGACTTCCTGGCATCGCAACCCCCAGGGCAAAATTGAGTTAGTTGCAGATAAATACCCTGCTCAGACCCAACAAGTATTAACTTGCGCTGATCTACTTACAAGTCTTAGCAATGTTAGCAATAATACCATTTATGGGAACTCTAATATATAGAGTATAAAAGGAAACTTGGCGATGGGTGTTAATTCTGGTTGTTTGGGTTTAATTGGTGGAATATTGATCGGTGCGATGTGGTGTGACTTTAGCAATGCCCAAATTATTCCCGACGGAACCCTCAACACCACCGTCTCCGCAAATGGTAATAATTTCACTATTACAAATGGAAATCGTGCTGGCAACAACCTTTTCCACAGCTTCAGCCAATTCTCAATTCCCAGCAACGGCTCGGCATTCTTCAACAATCCCTCAGATATTCAAAATATCTTCAGTCGTGTCACTGGGGGGAGTGTTTCCCAAATTGATGGTTTAATTAAAGCCAACGGTAGCGCCAATCTGTTTTTGCTCAATCCTAGTGGGATTATTTTCGGCACTTATGCTCAATTGAATATTGGTGGTTCATTTGTAGGGACAACGGCGAGTAGTATTAAGTTTGCCGATGGGACTCAGTTTAGTGCAGTAAATTCAGCGACAGCACCATTATTAACCATGAGTGTAC
Organism: Nostoc sp. CALU 1950; assembly: GCF_051172895.1. Lineage (NCBI taxonomy): Bacteria > Bacillati > Cyanobacteriota > Cyanophyceae > Nostocales > Nostocaceae > Nostoc > Nostoc sp. CALU 1950. Next base: position 59,443 of record NZ_JBDNJQ010000007.1, read on the forward strand.
CCATTGGTTTGCAACTGGGTATTTCTGCTGGTCAGATTGAGGTGCAGAGTAATGGTAATGATGGCATTGTACCTACCAGTAACTTGGGAATAGTAGCTTCTCCAGGAAAAACCATTGCCTTAGTTGGAGGAGATGTTACGTTTACAGGTGGTGTAATTACAGCTCTTGCAGGTCGAATTGAAGTGGGTGCAGTGGCTAGTGGGGCTGTAAATCTGACTCCCACGCCCACAGGATGGCAATTAGGTTATACACAAGTTGAAAATTTTCGAGATATAAAATTTACGGGGCGTTCTTCTCTGTGGAATCCCGATCCTGTCGGCAATCCTTTTGGGGGTATTCAAGTCGTAGGGCGAGATATTACCCTGGATCAATCCCAAATTGCCGCCGCCACAGCAGGAACTAGGCAGGGTGGTAATATTACGGTGAGTGCAGAGCGATCGCTCTTTTTGGGTGGTATAAATCCTCAAGCTCAAGCTCCGAGCGCCTGGATTGTCAATCAGGTGGCTCCAGGGGCAACTGGAAACGGGGGAGCAATAAAAATTCAAGCTGGTAATTTGACTTTACAAGATGGTGCAGGTATTGAAACCCTCAGCTTAGGTGCGGGAGCCGTAGGTAAGGTGGAAGTCGTAGCAGATACCATTGCGGCCAGTGGTGTCGTTGCTCTGCAATCTCCTTTCTTTGCATCTACTAATATTAATAGCCGTATCGCCAGTCAGGTGTATGGATCGGGAAATGGGGGAGATGTTGCCCTGGTAGCTCGAAAACTCATGCTGGAAGATGGTGCTTCAGTCACAACATCCGTATTTCCTGGAGCAACTGGACGGGGTGGAAATATTTCGGTCGATGTCGCAGATGAGATTTATGCCTTACGAGTGAATTCCATTGGGTTTCAGGCCAGTGGTATTACTGCTTCCACATTTGGAATTGGTGATGGTGGAAACATCCGGGTTTCTTCAGATAAATTAAATCTCATTGATGGAGGAACAATTAGCACCATTACTTCTCGCTTGTCAGGAATACCTGGTACGGGAATTGGTAACGCTGGAGATGTTACCTTAGTTGTACGTGAAGCGAGCAAGTTAGTCGGAGTATCACCCATTTCTCCCTCCCAAAATAGCTTTATTGGCAGTCTCAGCACTGGCTCTGGTAATACTGGCGATGTGTTAATAACGACACCAATACTATCCATCCAAGATGGTGCTACCTTGGGAGTGATTACTGTGCCAGTGGTTGGTGGACTTGGAGACCCCAACCAGGTAACTAATCTGGGGAGCAATGGCTCTGTTACTTTAAATGTAGCTGATCGCTTAACCGTTAGCGGTCTCAGTCCCATAACTGGCGGCAGTAGTGTTGTCAATAGCGTCAACTATAGCAGTGCCAAACCTGGAGATGTCACAATCACAACCAATCAATTGCTCGTTCTTAATGGTGGCATCATCAGCAACACAACTGTGGGAACTGGTGATGCTGGGACTTTGACAATCCAAGCCAATGATATTCTGATCGATGGTGAAAATAATTTCGCAGTGATCGTTGCTAATGCCCCCCTTTTGGATGCCACTAATCGTAGCTTGTTTAAGCTTCCAGACTCTCCCACCGGCAACACAGGTGTTATCAACATCAGTACTCAGCAATTAACTCTTCGTAATCAAGGTATTATCAGCGTCACTCATCAAGGTATTGGTAATGCAGGAGAGTTAAACATCCAAGCTGGCCGATTATTTTTAGATACTGGGGCAATTACTGCAACTACGGCATCTGGAAAAGGCGGTAACATCAATCTAGCATTAACTAATACACTTTTGGCTCGTAATGGGAGTCAAATTAATGTCGAAGCACGTGGTAATGGTAATGGTGGCAATATCAACATCAATGCTCCGGTGATTATTGGGTTAGAAAACAGCGATATTATTGCCAATGCTTTGAATGGTAATGGTGGCAATATTCAGATTAGTACTCAAGGCATCTTTGGCTTAAAATTCCGCGATCGCCTCACCCCAGAAAGTGACATCACTGCTAGTTCCCAATTGGGTATCAACGGTATGGTAGATATTAATAATTTCGGTGTTGATCCCAATTCTGGTTTAGTAGAACTAGCAGCAAATATAACAGACCCATCTCAGCAAATTACCGCAGGTTGTTCTGATAATAAAGGCAGTAGTTTTGTAGCGACTGGAAGAGGTGGTGTGCCGCAAAATCCTAATCAGGAAGTGACAAGCGGTGTCTACGACGGGCTACGCCTACGCACTTGGTCTGACATCCGCGATATCTCTGCATACCGCAAAACAGGTAATATAACTGCCCAAATAACAACTTCCCCAGAAACTCTTATTCAAGCTACTTCCTGGCATCACAACGCTCAAGGAAAAATTGAGTTAATTGCAGATAAATCCACCACCCAGGTGCAAACGTCTTTAACCTGTACTGCGGTTTCCAACTGAAGTCTGAGCCATTGGCATATCTACAGCAAGTTCCGTTTTCATCAAGATAACTACTAAAACGTTGATGCTGTTCAAACGCAATGCCATTTAGGGAATTCTATTTATATAAGTATTAATGGGAACCGAGCGATGAAAGCACCATCTGTTTGCTGGGGTTTGATCAATGTAATGCTGACAGGTGGAATGTTCCTTTGGTGTGGCTCTGTGAGTGCCCAGATAACTCCTGATGGCACCCTCAATACTACTGTCTCCCAAAGCGGTAATAACTTTACCATTACTAACGGTAGTGCCGCCAACAGTAACCTATTTCACAGTTTCCAGCAGTTTTCGGTTCCCACTGGCGGTTCAGCTACCTTTGATTTAGTGAACACGCCCAATATTTCTACCATCTTCAGCCGTGTTACTGGCGGTAATATCTCTAATATCGATGGCTTGATTCAGACAATTAACAGCAACAACTTCGTTAGTCTGTTTTTGATCAACCCTAGTGGGATAATCTTTGGAGCCAATGCCCAACTAAACATCGGGGGTTCGTTTATTGGTACAACTGCCAACAGTATTAAATTTGCTGATGGCGCTGAGTTTAGCACAATCAATTCTCAATCTACCCCGTTGTTGAGCATCAATGTTCCTATTGGGTTGCAATTGGGCAGCAATCCCGCACCCATCAACATTCAAGGCACAGGACACTCTTTAATTAATCGTAGTGGACTGGCTCTGGTTCCCCCGATTCAGATTGCCAGTTCTACAAAACTGCGGATACAGCCGGGAAACACGCTAGCTTTGCTAGGTGGCGACCTAAATTTAAATGGGGCAAACCTGAGCGCTGAAAGAGGGCGAGTTGAATTGGGTAGTTTAAGCGGTGCAGGATTGGTAAACCTGATACCAACCGCACAGGGCTATACACTGGGATATGGAAATGTACAAAGCTTTGGTGATATTCAATTGGCACAGCGATCGCTATTAGATATCAGCGGTGTGAATGCAGGTTCCGTTCAAATTCAGGGTAGGCAAATTCAATTCACCGATGGCTCTCTGGTGCTGGCACAAAATTTTGGCAATCTCCCCGGTGGTGACATTCAACTTCAGGCTACAGAGTCCATTAATCTGATTGCCAAAACAGCTGATGGCACAATTCGGAGCGGAGTGCGTAGTGATGCTTTGGGTATGGGAGCTAGTGGGAATATCAGCGTTATTACTCCCAGCCTCACTATCAAGTCGGGAGCGGGGTTGAATAGCACAACTCTTGGAGCAGCTCCCAGTGGCAATATTCACATTGATGCGATCGCTATTGAATTGTCTGGCTTTTCACCCACTAATCCTACTGACGTTACCACAATTAACACTACTACACTAGGCATTGGAAATGCTGGTGATGTTTTCGTCAATGGTAATAGTCTACTAGTATCAAGTGGTGCCTCACTATCTTCGGCTACCTTTGGCAGTGGTTCTAGCGGTAAAGTGACAATTCGTAACACCAATACCACGGTGATCGGAGAAAGCCCATCTGGACTTTACAGCAACATTAGCTCAACTACATTTGCAACAGGAAGTGCCAAAACCTTGACCCTAGATATTGCCAAATTGCAAATTTTGGATGGAGGAGCAGTTGCCACCACCGCATTTTTTGCAGGTAATGGGGGAGATTTGAGCATCAACGCTACCGAATCAATCACAATCAGCGGTCAAGGTCGAACAAATAATAGCAGCATTAACGCCTCTACCATCCGACCCGATCCGTTATTGCGGAAACGATTTGGTCTACCGGATAGATTAACAGCGAATGCCGGCACTGTCAGCATTACCACACCAATCCTAAGATTGACAGATAGGGGGACAGTCAGTGTCACCAGTCAAGGCAGTGGAAATGGTGGCAATATAAACATCAGTGCAGACACCATCCAATTAAAGAATCAAGGGTTTATCCAGGCACAAACAGAATCTGGGAATGGTGGTAATATTGCATTGTCCGCCAGAAGCCTGTTACTTCTGCGGAATAATAGCCTGATTACCTCAACAGCTGGCGGCTCAGGGAATGGGGGTAATATCAGCATCAATGCACCCATCATCGCCGGATTAGAAAATAGTGATATTGTCGCCAATGCAGTTGTAGGTAACGGTGGTAACATCCAAATCACCACCCAAGGCATATTTGGCTTACAATTCCGTCCTCAACTCAGCCCAGAAAACGACATCACCGCCAGTTCGCAATTTGGCGTAAGTGGCACTGTTCAAGTTAATACTATCGGTGTTGATCCAAATTCCGGCTTAGTTAAATTACCAGAAAATGTCACCGATCCATCGCAGCAAATTACTACAGATTGTGCCGGCAGCGAAGGCAGTCGGTTTGTGGCAACGGGGCGGGGTGGTGTGCCCCAAAATCCCAGTCAGGAAGTGAGGAGCAATCGCACTTGGTCTGACATCCGCAATATCTCTGCATACCGCAAAACGGGTGATTTAAATGCCCAAATTCCAGCCTCATCGAAGGTTCTCACCGAAGCCACAACTTGGCATCGCAACGCAAAGGGTAACGTTGAGTTAATTGCAGCTCAACCAGCCAACTTACAACCATCTTTAACCTGTGCCGCGGTATCAAACTAATGGTCTGTCCCATTAGTTCTGAAGGGTTATAAAAGTTTGTAGTAAGGACTTTAGTCCTGTATTTTTAAGCACTTAAGTGCTTACTACAAACCCTGCAAAATTAATGGGACAGACCAGTAATCAGTCCCGATGCTGGAAATGGTAAATTCAAATTATTTTGATTCTAAGCAATAGTTGTTCTCAACGCGACTATTTCGGGAATCTTAAAACTATCAGTTAAAAGTAAGTATTTATGCCATGAGAGCGATGCCTAACGACAAGCCGCAAAGCGTCTACGCTTTTCTATCTGCACTCACAACAGGATTTTTAACTTCCGGGATGGTATTACCTGCGATACTCCTTTGGAGTGGCGACGCCAATGCTCAAGTGATATCCGATAGTACTACCAATAGTATTGTCAACCAAAGCGGTAATAATTTTACTATTCTTAACGGTACTGAAAAAGGTGATAATTTATTTCACAGTTTCAGTAATTTTTCGGTACCCACTGGTGGTTCCGCTAGCTTTGATTTAGTCAATACACCAAATATTACAACTATATTTAGTCGAGTTACGGGTGGAAGTGTTTCCAATATTGATGGCTTAATTCGGACTCTTAATAGCAGCAACCCCGTTAGTCTGTTTTTGCTCAATCCCAGCGGAATTGTATTTGGGCCAAATTCCAGCCTAAATATTAGCGGTTCATTTGTTGGTACAACTGCCGACAGCGTAGTATTTGCGGACGGGTTGAAGTTTAATGCCACCAATGCCACCAATGCCACACCACCCTTATTAACTATGAGCGTACCTGTTGGCTTACAATTTGGCAGCAATCCGGGAGCTATTACAGTCCAAGGGTCAGGGCACAATGCCCAATTAGGCGACTCGCTTCAGGTTTCTGGACTGAACATCGGCACAAGAGGATTACAGTTGCAACCTGGAAAAACGCTAGCATTGCTGGGTGGGAATGTTGCCTTAGATGGAGGGTTGCTCTCCGCACCAGGAGGACTAATAGAACTGGGTAGCATCACTAACGGAAGCGTTGCCCTCAATTCCATCCCTCAAGGATTTGCACTAAGTTATCCCAATGCTTCGAGTTTTGGCGATATTCAGATCAACCAACGAGCTTTAGCATCCACACGCGATCTCAGTAATGAAAGTGGAGGAGCAATCCAAATTCAGGGGAAACAGGTCAGTATCCGAGATGGTTCGCTGATATTAGTGCAAAATCGCAGCAACCAAACTGCTGGCAATATTGCAATCAATGCTACTCAGTCCCTCCAGATCATCGGCAAGTCTCCTGATTTTAAGAGTTCCAGCAGTTTAGTTAATGAAACTATATCCTCCGGCGCGGCAGGGAATATTATCATCACCACCCCACAATTGAATATTGATCAAGGTGGGTATATCTTCAACCGTACTTTTAACACAGGGCTGGGTGGCAACATTGCACTCAATACTGGTGAAATGCGGGTCAACGGTTTTGCATTTGGCGACCCTTCTCCTTTTCGAGCAGTCAGCCAGATATTAGCCGCTTCCTATGGGACTGGGAAAGGTGGAAATGTTGCCATCTCCACTCAAAACCTGTCTATTTTAGCTGGCGGCAATATAGCAGCTAGACCCTACGCTTCAGGCAATGGCGGCGATGTCACCGTGAAGGCAGATACGATTCAGGTGACAAATGAAGGAGCGCCAAACGGTCTTTATTTTAGTCTGTTGTCTACTGCCACATTCGGCTCTGGTAACGCAGGGGATTTGAAAATCGATACCCGCACCCTGTCGATTCAAGCTGGCGGCAGAGTGTCTGCTTCTAGCATAGTTTTAGGAAATGCGGGTTCACTGACTATCAATGCGTCTGAATCGATTGATGTCAATGGTGTAAAAGATGCACAAAATCCCAGCTATATTGGTACGGCGGTTCGTCCTGTTTTTCGAGTTTCTAGGGCTAATTCCGGTAGTACCACGATTAACACCCCAGTTCTTAACATCAGTAATGGTGCAACGGTTTTTGTCCAGAATCTTGGCTCCGGTAACGCTAGTACCCTGAAGATTAATGCCAACACCCTACGACTCGACAATGGGGCAAGCATTTCAGCATCCACAAAAGCAGGCGAAGGTGGTAATATTAATTTCCAACTGCGGGATCTACTACTGATGCGTCATGGCAGTTTCATTAATGCAGAAGCTGGTGGCAGCGGTAATGGCGGCAATATTACGATCAATGCTCCGATCATTGTGGGTTTAGAAAACAGTGACATTATTGCCAATGCATTTCAAGGAAGGGGTGGCAATATTCAAATTGCAACTCAGGGGATTATCGGACTAAAGTTCCGTCCCGAACTTACTCCCGAAAATGACATCACCGCCAGTTCGCAATTTGGCGTAAGTGGCACTGTTCAAGTTAATACTATCGGTGTTGATCCAAATTCGGGTTTATTCCAGCTACCAGTCAATGTCACTGATACATCGCAGCAAATTGCTACAGGTTGTGCTGGCAGTGAAGGCAGTAGGTTTGTGGCAACGGGACGGGGTGGTGTGCCGCAAAATCCTAATCAGGAAGCGAGGAGCAATCGCACTTGGTCTGACATCCGCAATATCTCTGCATACCGCAAAACGGGTGATTTAAATGCCCAAATTCCAGCATCACCGCAGGTTCTCATCGAAGCCACAACTTGGCATCGCAACGCAAAGGGCAAAGTTGAGTTAATTGCGGCTCAACCAGCCAACTTACAACCATCTTTAACCTGTGCTGCGATGTCAAACTAATCAGTCCCGATGCTGGAAATGGTAAATTCAGATTGTTTTGATTCTAAGCAATAGTTGTTCTCAACGCGACTATTCCGGGAATCTTAAGACTATCAGTTAAAAGTAAGTATTTATGCCATGAGAGCGATGCCTAACGACAAGCCGCAAAGCGTCTACGCTTTTCTATCTGCACTCACAACAGAATTTTTGGCTTCCGGGATGGTATTACCTGCGATACTCCTTTGGAGTGGCTACGCAAATGCTCAAGTCATATCCGATAGTACTACCAATAGTATTATCAATCAAAACGGTAATAATTTTACTATTCTTAATGGTATTGAAAAAGGTGATAATTTATTTCATAGTTTCAGTAATTTTTCGATACCCACTGGTGGTTCCGCTAGCTTTGATTTAGTCAATACACCAAATATTACAACTATATTTAGTCGAGTTACGGGTGGAAGTGTTTCCAATATTGATGGCTTAATTCGGACTCTTAATAGCAGCAACCCTGTTAGTTTATTTCTGCTCAACCCCAGTGGAATTGTATTTGGGCGCAATTCCAGGCTAAATATTGGCGGTTCATTCGTTGGTACAACTGCCGACAGCGTAGTATTTGCCGATGGGTTTAAGTTTAATGCAAACTATGCCACACCACCTCCCTTATTAACTATGAGCGTACCTGTTGGGCTGCAACTCGGAGCTAATGCCGGAACAATTCGCACCCAAGGAACGCCAGCACTCAATTTCCTTTTTCGCCCCTCGCAAATATTCAAGGCTCAAACTGTGGCTTTGGTGGGTGGTGAAATCGACATCAATCAGACTAGTCTTGCTAATCCAGACGGAAGATTTGAATTATGGGCATTGCGGAATGCTGAAGTTGGGTTGAATAATCAAACCGGATTGCAACTAACTAGCCCGATTTCTGCTGATTGGGGAACAATTGCACTACGCCAATCCTCGCTCATTGATACTAGTGGGATTAATGGCGGAGCAATCAACATTCGGGGGCGGGGTTTGACGCTTGCCGATGGTTCAGGAATTAGTTCTGCTACTGGTAATTTTGGACAAGGGCAGGGTATCACCGTCAAAACCACAGAATTTGTAGATTTGTTGGGAGTCTCTGCTCCACAGAATTATGACACCCCTGGATTATTCACTAATGTATCGGGAACTGGGGCAAAAGCAGGAGACATTACCATCGAAACTGAACGTTTACGGATTCTGAATGGAGCTTGGTTGCAGTCCATTAATAATGGCTTTGCCTTTGACTTTTCGACTTTTCAGTCAACCCCAATCAACGATACTAGTACTGGAAATATTACTGTTCGTGCTAAAGATGTGGAAGTGAACGGATACAACCCATTTCCTTCGCCTTTTACTGGTATTGCTAATTTCCGACCTAGCGCTATTACTACTTTGGTAAATGGTGGTAACAGTAATAATAGTGGCAGTATCACCATTGATGCAGATCGAGTTCATCTGCTCAACGGAGGTCGCATCAGTACAAATATCATTGGCTTTAACTTCCCTGGTTTTGAGTTCATGACTACTGGCAATGCAGGGAACATCTCGATCCGAGCTGCTGAGAGTCTCGAAATTAAGGGGGTCACACCTTCTGGATTGACTGGTGCTGTCATCAGTGGAATTCAACCTTTTGCAGAAGGTTCAGGCGGCAATATCACTATCGACACTGGACATTTGCAAGTAGCAGATGGTGGGGCTATATCTAGTGCGTTATCAGGTACTGGCAAAGCTGGAAATATCGAGATTCATGCAAAAGATGTAGAGGTTAGCGACCCAGTGATCGATAGTTTTAGCCAGACAGTTAGTGGCATTACTGTTGCAGTGGGTAAGAATGCAGTTGGTCAGGGTGGAAATATCAACCTGCAAGCTGAACGCCTGCGTGTTTTCAACGGTGGACAGATCACCTCATCCAGTTTGGGCCAAGGATCTGCTGGCAGTGTTAATTTACAGGTTAATAATATTGACGTGCAGGGCATCTCTCAACCTTTAGCTGATGGTCGGATACTGCCCAGTACTATTACCGCATCCTCAGCAAATGCCTTTACTGCTCGATCAGTGAATATCACGGCTGATAGCTTGCGTGTCCGTGATGGGGCAGAAATCACCGTCAGCAATTCTGGAACAGGGGATGCGGGTAATCTCAATATCAACGCCCGTAATATCTTCTTGGATAATGGAGCAAACCTGCGGGCCGAAGTGAATGGAGGTAGCCGTGGTAACATCCGTCTTCAAGCAAGTGATTTTCTCTTGCTGCGGCGTGGCAGTAGCATTATCACTAATGCCCGTGGTGTTTCTACAGGAGGCAACATTGAAATTAGTGCGGGGTCTATTGTTGCTGTCCCAAAAGAAAACAGCGATATTTCGGCTAATGCTGTACTCGGACAAGGTGGCAGCATCCAAATTACCACTCAAGGTATCTTCGGATTGCAATTTCGCGACCAACTCACACCAGATAGTGACATCACCGCCAGTTCTCAATTTGGAGTGAGTGGTACTGTTCAAGTTAATACTATCGGCGTTGATCCAAATTCCGGCTTAGTTGAACTACCAGCAAATGTCACCGATCCATCCCAGCAAATTGCTACAGGTTGCGCGGGCAATGAAGGCAGTCGGTTTGTGGCAACGGGGCGGGGTGGTGTGCCGCAAAATCCCAATCAGGAAGTAACGAGCGATGTCTACGACGGGCTACGCCTACGCACTTGGGATGATGTGCGAGATTTGTCTGCGTACCGGGAAAGCGGGGGAGTCACGGCACAAATACACACTGCTCCAGAAGTTCTCGTCCCAGCTACTTCCTGGCATCTCAACGCCCAAGGGAAAATCGAGTTAATTGCAGATAAATCTTCTACTCAGGTGCAACAAACATTAAGTTGTGCTGCGGTTCCTAAGAGTTAATTTACCCAGGAATTTTGTAACCAAGCTCATCAAGATTAAAGTAGTATAATAGACAATCTATCAGAGAAAACTATCGGTAATTACTTATGAGTTTTCCAATTAAACAACGTCGTTGGCTATATATCAGCCTAAGTATTTTGAGCTTGTGTTTGGCAGTGACCATTACACCTGCTAGAGCATCTCTGCAAGTACCAACAACTTCTACCCTGAATGTGTCTGCATCCACTTCCCAACCCATCAATTGGCTAGAACAGGGACGAAATCTCTACCATTCAGGACGCTTTGCGGAAGCTGTTACAGTTTGGCAAACGGCAGCACAACAGTATCATACCCAAGGCGATCGCCTGAACGAAGCTCTAAGCTTGAGTTACCTTTCACTGGCACAACAGGAACTTAATCAATGGGAAGCAGCCCAACAGTCTATTGAGAAAAGTCTGAAACTATTGCAAACCTCTATTCCCTCTGCTGATGCGATTCTTTGGGCACAAGCACTCAATACCCAAGCAAATTTGCAATTACATACTGGCAAAGCCGAAATTGCGATCGCCAGTTGGCAACAAGCTCAAAAATATTATGACCAAGCAGGCGACACAATGGGAAGCCTGGGCAGTCAAATCAACCAGGCACAAGCTTTACAAAGTTTAGGATTTTATCGGCGTTCTAAACAACAATTGGAGGCGCTGACTGAAAAACTCCAAGAGATGCCAGATAATGAAATCAAAGTTAGCGGATTGCGATCGCTTGGTTTAGCCTTGCAAATAATTGGCGACTCTAGTAAAAGTCAACAGGTTTTAGAGCAAAGTTTAGCGATCGCTCGCCAAATTTCAGCCCAACCCCAGTTAAGTTCTATTCTGATCAGCCTGGGCCAAACTGCCGTTGACTTGGAAGATCCAGAAACAGGATTAGATTACTTTGAGCAGGCTCAACTCTTAGCCACCAATCCAAGCGATCAGTTGCAAGCGCGTTTAGCTCAGTTTAAACTTTTCCTCAATTACGACAAACCGGAGTTTGCTAACCCACTCGCACCTCAACTACTCCAACAACTCCGAGAACTACCCCCCAGTCATACATCTCTCTACGCAGCAATCAATTTTGTTTCCACCGTCAATCATCACCAGTCAAATTCTGACGAAATTCTACCACTCAAAGATTTGGCGCAACTGATGGCAGTCACAGTCAAGTCTGCACAGCAAATCCAAGATACTCAAGCAGAAGCTTATGCATTGCATCAGTGGGGAAAACTCTATCGTCGTACACAGCAGATATCACAAGCACAGGAGTTAACTCAGAAATCCCTCAACATTGCCCGTCAACTCCAAGCTAACGATATCATTGCTCAATCGGCTTGGCAGGTGGGACAGTTATATAAACAACAAGGCGATCGCGATAAAGCAATTACTGCCTATACAGAAGCAGTCAATGCATTAAAGGCACTGCGGGGGGATTTGGTTGCTATCAACCCTGATGTCCAGTTCTCTTTTCGCACCAGTGTGGAGCCTGTTTACCGGGAGCTGGTTGATTTACTTCTAGAGAGTGAAAAAGCAGGGGAGCAGGGAGCAGGGAGCAGGGAGAATAAAGAGGAATTGGGGCAAGAGTACAAACCCAAGGCATTCGCCTCTGCACCCCGCTCCCCTGCCTCTGATCAACCCAGTCAAGCAGCACTGATGCAAGCTCGTGAATTGATTGAGGCACTCCAAATTGCCGAACTCGATAACTTTTTTCGGGAAGCCTGTTTAGATAGAACTCAACAGATTGATCAAGTTGATCCCACTGCAACTGTCGTTTATCCAATTATTCTGCCAGATCGTTTAACAGTAATCCTCTCGAAAGCAGGGCAACCACTACGTTCCTATGTCATTCACAAATCTCAAGCTGAAATTGAGCAAACTCTGGAAAACTTTTTGGTTACTCTTAACCCTGTTTCGGATTCCAAAGATCGGGATCGATTATCCCAACAGATTTATGATTGGTTGATTCGTCCAGCAGAGGTGGATCAAGCATTCATTGATACTAAGACATTGGTGTTTGTTTTGGATGGTCGGTTGCGAAATATTCCTATAGCAGCTCTTTTTGACGGTAAGCAATATCTGATCGAGAAGTATGCTGTAGCGCTCTCACCAGGATTGCAATTGATGGCTACGCGATCAAACCACATCAGTGCGATCGTGGGTGGTATCAGCCAATCCCGCGCTGGTTTTAGTGCTTTGCCCGCTGTGGAATCAGAAGTGAAACAAATTTCCAAGGCGATGTCCTCCTCTCTGTTGCTGAACCAGGAATTCACCAGTCAAGCCCTTGCTGAACGGGTAAAATCGAGTAGCGCAGGTATTGTCCACCTAGCAACCCACGGACAGTTTAGCTCCCGCCTCGAAGATACCTTCTTGCTCACTTGGGATGGACAAGTCAATGTTAAAGAGTTATCTGAACTCTTGAAAAATCGGGGTAGCGATCCATCGAAAGCCATAGAGTTGCTGGTATTAAGTGCCTGCGATACAGCCGCTGGAGACGATCGCGCCGTCTTGGGATTGGCGGGATTGGCTGTCAAATCCGGCGCTCGCTCAACTATTGCCACCCTATGGCCCGTCAAAGATCGGGCAGCTGCAATGCTGATGACTCGTTTTTATGACCAACTGCGACAACCTAAAATAACTAAAGCCGAAGCACTAAGACAAGCACAAATTAACTTAATTCGCCAAACTGATTTCCACGATCCGTTCTTTTGGTCTGGCTTTGTTTTGATCGGCAACTGGATTTAGCTAAGTAATAACACGGCTTATGAAGTAACTTAATTATGCTGTTTTTTTACACTTTTTTAGCAGTCATCGCTTATACTGATGGTAGAAGTTACCTAACTTGACTGTTACTTAGACTTATTCTCTAAGCTTCTGTCCATAGTCGAAGGAAACGTATTTTGCATCACGTTGCAATTAAATGAGGTCAAACATTATGAAACGTCGATATTTAGCTAGTACATTGAGCGTCATCGCTCTGATCACTAGCAGTGCATGGACTACTGCCCATGCAGTATCCTTTACCCCGCCCACCAACAATGGTGCGCCCAGACAAGCAACAGGAGGAGCTTCTAGAGGTAGCATCTTTACACCTGCTGCCGGGAAAGGTGCGCCTAGACAAGCAACAGGAGGAGCGTCTCGCGGCAAGCTCTTTACACCTAGTGCCGGGAAAGGCGCGCCCAGACAAGCAACCGGAGGAGCTTCTCGTGGCAAGCTCTTTACACCTGTCGCCGGAAAAGGCGCTCCCCAACAAGCAAGTGGGGGTGCTTCTCGCGTTGGTACTTACTACTTGAATCCATCAACTGTAAGGACAACAGAACCAGCAGCACTAATCGCCCTCTTGCCCCAAAGCTTCTATGGCACAACAGTGTCTGAACGTCCCACAATTCTGGTGTATCTCCCGTCTTCCAATGCCCAAGAAGCCTTGTTCAGCCTCAAGGATGAAGCTGGCAATATGCAACATCAGATGAATATTCCAGTTGCGGGAAAAACTGGGATAATCGCGATCAAATTACCAGCGAATGCGCCCGCTTTAGCTGTTGGTAAAAACTATCAATGGTTCCTAGCGCTCAAAGTAGATGGACAACTCAGCCCCAGTACGCCTTATGTCGATGGTTGGGTTCAGCGTATCCAGCCCAATGCTGAGTTGGTAACAGCAATGCAAGAAAAAGATGCTCTGAAACAGGCTACAGCTTTGGGCAAAAACGGTGTTTGGTATGACTGTGTAGCAACACTTGCAGCGACATACACAGCCCAACCTAACAATGCAACTCTCCGCAAACAATGGGAAGAACTTCTGTCTTCAGTGAGTTTGAAGGAGATTGTAACAGCGAGCTTATTGGCATCTAACAACTAATGCCAATTTGGGTATTGGGCATGGGGTATGGGGCATTGAAAAGAGGCAGAGGGGGAAACTTTTCTCCCTTGCTCCCTTGCTTCTTCCCCAGTCTCCAGTCCCCAGTCCCCAATCCCCAATCCCCAATCCCCATCCCCCTTGTATGGCACAAATATGTGGCGCAGATTCCAGGCTTTAATCCAACGCACTCGTAGCGTTTTGATTATTACTCCCAGCGTTGCTTTAACGGTTATGGTTGGGCAATCTTTGGGACTTTTCAATTTACCGGAATGGAAAATCCGCGACGAATGGGTTCGTCAGCGTTCTTCACAGGCGATGCCTATGGCGGGCTACGCCTACGCTGATGAAATTGTGATTGTTACAATTGATGAGCGCGATATCCAATCGGTACGTAAATGGCCAGTTCCAGACTGGGCGCTGGCAAGATTACTAGAAAAAATTCGGGCGCAACAACCCCGCGCCATTGGACTGGATCTCTATCGAGATTTACCGGAAGGAAGCGGACACGATCAACTTGTTCAAGTCTTTGGCAACACTCCCAATTTAATCGGAGTTGAGAAAATTACTGGTGAACGAGTCAATCCCCCACCGGAATTGAAAAAAAAGGATCAGGTAGGATTAGCAGATTTAGTGTTGGATGGCGATCGCTTTGTGCGTCGTGCGCTCCTGACAGCTGAAGATGCCAAAGAGCAAAACACCATTAAAGCCGGACTGGCAACCCTTGTAGCCCTGAAGTACCTCGAAGCTGAAGGCATTAGCTTAGAAAGCATTGACCCCCAAAAACAAAAGTTCCAGTTGGGCAAGGAAATTTACCTGCCACTGCAAAATCAAGAAGCAGGTTACACCGATGCCGATTTAGGAGGCTACCAAATTCTGCTCAATTGGCATGGTTCAGAAGCAGCATTTCGTACAGTTGCGATGCGCGATGTGTTAGCAGGGAAAATTCCAGCAAATTTGATGCGCGATCGCATGGTATTTATTGGTTCAGTTGCCTCCAGTACCAATGATTTCTTCAGCACACCCTTCTCTTCCTGGATATCTGCTCAAAAACCGACTCCAGGTGTCGTTATTCATGCCAATATTGCTCATCAACTAGTACGAGGGGCAAAAGCAGGAAAAGCCAGCCTACATGGCGTTTCTGGCACTTTCTTGTCGCTGTGGATTGTTTTGTGGTCTGTTGCTGGTTCTACTGGTAGTTGGTTGTTATCCAATAGCAAGCTGCGAATTCCCGGTGGCAAAATTCTTTGGGCAACTGTAGGCATCAGTGGAACCTGTGTATGGGGTGGCTATGGGATGTTTTTGCATGGTGTTTTAATTCCGGTAACACCTGCCTTAGCTGCGTTTATCGGTAGTGTGATTGCCACAACAAATGCCTATAAACAGCGGAAGTTAGAAGAAACAAATCGCCAACTAGAAATTGCCAACAGTCAACTCTTGGATTATTCCAAAACCCTGGAGACAAAAGTCGAAGAACGCACTCATGAATTGGTTGAGGCAAAGCAAGCTGCTGATGCTGCCAATCAGGCCAAGAGTGAATTTCTCGCCAACATGAGCCACGAACTACGTACACCTCTCAATGGCATCCTTGGTTTTGCCCAAGTACTAGAAGGATCGCCAAATATGACGGCTAAAAACCTCGAAGGAGTCAGCATCATCTACCAATGCGGATCGCACCTCCTAATGCTGATTAATGACATTCTCGATCTCTCGAAGATAGAAGCGAGGAAATTGGATTTGGTTGTCACCAGTGTTCATCTGCCTAATTTCTTACATGGTGTGACTGAGATTTGTGGTATCCGTGCTGAACAGAAAGGGATTGGATTTAACGTATTAATTAGCGATCGCCTACCACTTGCCATTGAAGTCGATGAAAAACGCCTACGGCAAGTGTTGATTAACTTGCTGGGCAACGCGATCAAATTTACAGATAGCGGTAGCGTAACGTTCAAGGTAGAGGTGCTGGGGAGCAGAGAAGCAGAGGAGCAGAGGGGCAGAGGGGTAGAGGGGCAGAGGGGTAATTTTTCACCAATCACCAACCCCCAATCCCCAACAATCAAGATTCGTTTTCAGATTGAAGACACGGGTATTGGGATGTCACCAGACCAACTGGAAAAAATCTTTTTGCCCTTTGAGCAAGTGGGTAAAGCAGGGCAGCGATCTGAAGGTACTGGCTTGGGATTGGCCATTAGCCAAAGAATTGCGGCATTGATGGGGAGCGGAATTCAGGTGCAGAGTCACCTAGGTGAAGGAAGTTTATTTTGGCTAGATTTGACGGTATCAGTGCCAATCACTCATGACTGGCATGGAGGAGCAATCGCCCCAACTACCCAGAAAATTACCGGAATTCGGGGTAGTGCGCCTCAGATTCTCATTGTTGATGACGATCGCAACCACTGTTCTATGTTGACCAGTTTGTTGCAAGAAATTGGTTGTCGAACCTTAGAAGCGAGCGATGGCAAAAATGGGCTACAGATGGCAACTGAACACAATCCAGATGTGATTCTGCTCGATTTAGCCATGCCCAATATGGATGGTTTTGAGCTAATGGTTCACTTGCAAGGAAATCCACAAACCCGCTCTATTCCCATTATTGTCTCTAGTGCCAGTGTCTTTGAAGAAAATCGCCAGCGGAGTTTAGAGGCAGGGGCAACAGCATTCCTGCCCAAACCCCTCCAGATTGACGAACTACTTAATAGACTGCGATCGCTGTTGGGAGTGGAGTGGATGTATGCCAAATCTTCGTATCAGCAGTCGTCTCCCAAAGCTGAATGGGTTCTACCATCCCAGGATGTTTTGCAACAACTCTATCATCTGGCAATGATGGGAGATATCTCAGCGATCGAGGGAATGTTAGAGGAGCTGGTTGAGCACAACAGTCAGTTAGCTCCTTTCGCGGCAGAGTTAAACAAACTCACTGCCAATTTCCAAACCGGAAAAATCCGTAAGTTCCTCAAATCATTTGTCACAACGGAGTTACATCCATGATCGCTGTTTCTGTCTCGAAACCCATACATATTTTGTTGGTGGATGACAATCCAAACAATCTCAAGGTACTATCTGAAGCGATTCAGGGGTGTGGCTGGAAAGCCCTCATGGCAACAGATGGGGAGTCAGCGATCGAACAAACAGAATATGCCCGTCCCGATCTGATTCTTTTAGATGTGATGATGGCAGGTATTGATGGATTTGAAACTTGTCGCAGGCTGAAAACCAATCCCATCACTCAGAATATTCCGGTGATTTTCATGACTGCCCTGGCTGATTCTACAGATAAGGTGACAGGATTGGAAATTGGTGCAGTTGACTACATTACCAAACCCTTTCAACAGGAAGAAGTCATTGCCCGTTTAAAATTACACCTAAAAATTTCCCATCTCACCCGGACATTAGAAGAACGTGTGCAAAACCGCACCGCAGAATTAACTCAATCTCTAGAGCAGTTACAACAAACCCAACTACAAATGATCCAGAGTGAGAAAATGTCCACTCTCGGACAGATGGTTGCAGGTATTGGTCATGAGATTAATAATCCGGTTGGTTTTATTGGCGGAAACATATCTTATATCGAGGAATATGTCAATAATTTGCTTCGCCTGGTGAGCCTCCAACAGCAGAAGCTAGCGCAGCTAGACCCGGAAATTCAAGAGCTTGTTGAAGAAATCGATTTGGAGTATCTGACAGAGGATCTGCCGAAGCTACTATCATCAATGCGCCAGGGAATTACCCGTCTTAAAGATATCAGCCTTTCTCTGAGAACTTTTACTCGCACAGATATTTCATCTCAGGTGGAGTTTCAGATTCACCAAGGAATCGATAGCACCTTAATGCTGTTGAAACATCGACTCAAAGGCAATGGCGATCGCCCTAAAATCCAAGTTGTAACACAATACGGTGAATTACCTGCAATTAGTTGCTATCCCGGACAACTGAACCAGGTGTTCATGAATATCATCGCCAATGCCGTTGATGCATTTGATGAACTCGATCAAAATTACTCCGATCAAAATATTACTGCTTATCCGAACACCATCACCATCACCACATCAGTTGATTCTCAGCAACAAACCGTCACAATTTGCATCCAAGATAACGGCCCCGGTATGCTTGCTGAGGTGCAAGCTAGAATTTTTGAGCAATCTTTCACAACCAAGGCTGTGGGTAAGGGAACCGGGCTAGGATTAGCTATTAGCCACCAAATTATTGTTGAAAAACACAATGGACAAGTGAAATGCTTGTCAATCCCCGGTGAGGGGACAAAGTTTATTATTACTCTGCCCATTTGACCGAAACAGAAAAATACCCTTTAGATTCTTATTTAGGATTATAGCGATCGCCTCTGGGACAATTAAGAATCTAAATGAGAAGTGCGTCAGTGTAGGTATGGCTAATTCTCAATTCCGACGGAAATTTCTCTTGCGTTGTTTGTGCCTTGCGACTTCCTTGCGCTTGTGTTTTTCCAAAGGCGTTTCAAAGTGACGATTCTTTCTCATATCTGGAAAAATACCAGCTTTGGAAACTTCCCTCTTAAATCGACGCAAGGCTGACTCAATTCCTTCATTTTCGCCCACAAATACTTGGGTCATTTTTATCTCCTACTTAATTGATACTAGGCACTTTTAACAGGAAAGGCACTTTTCCTCCTGCCTCCTACCTCCTGACTTCTGCCTTCTCCCAAGGGGAGACGCTAAAAGCGATCTGCCTTCTGCCTCCTTCATGCCATCCAGTAGACCGGAGCGCAAAAAGGGCAGATAATAATTCTGCCCTTAAGACGTTAAAACTTAATTTTTGATCTTAAAGTTTAGTAGCGATTTCTGTTATATCCGCCGCCACCACCACTGTTGCCTCGGTTTCCACCACCAAAGGAACCGCCTCTATCTTCTTTTGGTTTAGCCTTATTTACTTTGAGATCGCGTCCCATCCACTCAGCACCATCAAGAGCATCAATGGCAGCTGTTTCTTCAGCTTCTGTGCCCATCTCTACAAAAGCAAAGCCGCGTGGACGTCCTGTTTCACGGTCAGTAGGCAACTGAACCCGTTTTACAGTACCGTGTTCGGCGAAAACAGAATTGAGGTCTTCTTGTGTGACCTCGTAGGATAGATTACCTACATAAATTGACATGCGTTATCTCCAAAATCATAGGTGTGTAGAGATTTAGATTTCGGAGACAAGCTTGTTAAGACCAAAAGGGAAAAGCCTGTCAATACTAAAAACAAACACTGTAACCGAATTTTATTCTCACTTGATTACCTTAGCACATCATTCAGTTCTTACCCACCGTAAAAAAGGAAGTACTAAGAGTTCAGAGGGCTACGGGCGGGATTGGGCATGGGGCATGGGGCATTGGGCATGGGGATTAGGAAGAATTTAGTCCCTAATCTCCAGTCCCGAATCCCCTCAATATAATTAGCAGAAATTCCCCAAATAATTGCAAAATAAATGCAGTTCGTCATTGTTACTACCTGGAAATGCCGACTACACTTGCTGACGCCCAAAATTTACTTTCTGACCTGATCGCCCGCTATTCACAGCGTGTAGATTATCTGATGATTCGCCTTGAAGAAGCAGAAGGGACTGATATCTTGTTGCGTGGCGACAAGGTAGAAACTCTCAGTGAAGGCATCTCCATTGGTGGACATATTCGCGCTTGTTATAAAGGTGGATGGGGTTTGAGCTGCTTTAACGAGCTAGCGACAATTAAGGATCGTATTGAAGAAGCGATCGCAGCTGCGCGGTTGGTTGGTGATGAAGAAACTTTACTTGCACCCATTGACCCGGTGCAAGCAGTATGCATTCTCCCACTAAAAGGTACTGATCCTCGCAAAATCCCCCTCTCGAAGAAAAAACAATTGTGCGATCGCTATGGCCAATTGCTCAAAAGCGTTGATGACCGGGTTACCACTACCTCGGTACGCTATGGAGATAGCGCCCAAAAAGTGATCATAGCTACCTCAGAAGGCACTTTGATCGAGCAATCTTGGGTGGATATGGAAATGCGCTTTGCCGCCACCGCCAGAAATGGCGAAACCGTACAAACTGGACGGGAAACTACTGGCTCTCGCAAAGCTTACGAAGATTTAACTGATTTGGATGAACAGGTAAAAAGTGCAGCTCAAAGAGCGATCGCCGCTTTATCTCTACCATCGGTGAAAGGTAATACTTACACCGTAGTCATTGACCCAATTCTCACGGGTTTATTTGTCCACGAAGCCTTCGGACATCTTTCTGAAGCTGATATGGCTTACGAAAACCCCGATCTCCTGGAAGTTATGACCATTGGACGGCGGTTTGGCCCAGACGAACTCCAAATTTTTGATGGTGCGGCTCCAGAGGGACATCGCGGCAGCTATTTTTATGACGATGAAGGTACACCTGCTACTACAACTCAACTAATTAAAGATGGAGTTTTAGTTGGACGTTTACATTCTCGTGAAACCGCTGGCAAATTGGAGGAAGCACCCACGGGGAACGCACGTTGTCTCAACTATCACTTTACTCCCATTGTGCGGATGACAAATACCTGGATTGAACGGGGTAAAACACCAGTCGAAGACTTATTCACCGATATCAAAGAAGGAGTTTATGCTCGTAATTGGTTGGGTGGGATGACGAATGGAGAAATGTTCACCTTTAGTGCTGGGGAAGCGTGGATGATTAGGAACGGCAAAATTGCTGAACCTGTGCGGGACGTGACGCTTTCGGGAAATGTATTCCAAACTTTAGCGGATATTGAGGCACTTGGTGATGATTTTTACTGGGATGAATCCGGCGGTTGTGGAAAGGGAGGGCAAAACGGCTTGTCAGTGGGTTGTGGTGGCCCTAGTCTCCGAATTCGAGATGTAGTGGTTGGCGGGGAAACGTGAACTATCCACCGCGATACTGAAAATACTACGTATCGCGGTGGACTTACGGTTGACCCAATGACCAATGACTACTTAATCAATTTGCTAGTCAAAAAGCGACGTTACGCACATAGGTTTTAATATCCTCTAATTTTGCACTAATGCTGAAGTTTTTAAATGCCTCAACATCCCCCCCAAGTATGAAAAAAACTCACAACTCTAGGTAGTAGCGCCAGTAGTTGAAGATGGCTAACCTAGATAGAGGTATTAGACATTCACTCTGGCTTAATTCACTACATCAATCCTCCGTGGCGCGTGCTGGGGATTTACTGCCTGTCTGGATAGCCTTAATTAAACGTTCCTTAGCACAGCGACAGAATATGAAAGCAGATCAACTCCTGAAAAACTATGCCGCAGGTGTCAGAGATTTTACTGGTGTCAACTTGAGCGAGGCAAACTTAAGGGAAGCGAATCTCAGTGGCGTAATTTTAGATAGAGCAATTTTAGATGGAGCTAATCTGAGTCACGCTAATTTAGCCCACGCTAGTTTGATTGAGACGGACTTAAATGGAGCAGATTTGAGCAATGCTAACCTCAGTGGTAGCAATTTGAGCGGAGCTATCTTGGATGGAGCTATCTTGGATGGAGCAGCAATGGAAGGAGCTAATTTGAGTCAGGCTAATTTGACGGTTGCTAAACTGATTGACACTAACTTGAGTGAGGCGGATTTGCAGGAAGCAAGCTTGATAGCTGCAAATCTAGATGGAGCTGATTTGAGTGGTGCAGACTTAACTGTAGCCGACTTATCCCAGGCTAATCTCACTCAAGCAGATTTGAACCAGACAAATTTGAGCGGAACAAATTTGGAGGGAGCCAATACAGAAGGAACAATCTTAGATGAGAATGTGTAACATTTCTCACTGCTAAATCGCATTACCAACAATAGCGGCGAGACATAATACCAATTCTGTATGAAGATGCATAGAAAGAACCCCACCGCCTGTGGCACCTCCCCGATGCTTTGGGGAGGTTGGGAGGGGTCAAAATAATGTGCGGCTTCACAGAGAATTGGTATAAGTGGTATTTAGGCAATTGTCTAGAAGTTTAAAATATCTAATGATTCTTCGATTTCTAAATCTACGATTCTTTCTCGTGTATCTTTGAGTGCTTCTAGCTTACCTTCTTTACGATATATATCTGCTGCTTTTTGAAAGTCTTCAATTGCTCCCTGTTTATCTGTGATTGCTAAACGAATATTGCCACGATTGTAATAAGCGTCAGCATAATTTGAATTAATCTGGATTGCCTGAGTATAATCTTCAATTGCTTTCTCAAAATCTCCTAAATCTGAACGAGCATTACCACGGTTATAAAAAGCATCGGCATAATTAGGATTCATCTGAATTGCTTGAGTATAATCTTCAATTGCTCCCTCAAAATCTCCTAAATCTGAACGAGCATTACCACGTTTTTTATAAGCTATGGCATCTTGAGGATTAATCTTGATCGCTTGAGGAAATCCCGGTTGAGATCCTAATAAATAACGAGCAATTCCACGGTTTTTATAAGCATCAGCATAATGGGGGTTAATTTTAATGGCTTGGGTATAATCCTCAATTGCTCCTTGGTTATCTCCTACATGAGAACGAGCTTCAGCCCGATTTTTATAGGCTACGGCAACATTAGGATTAATTCTAATAGCTTGGGTATAATCATTAATTGCTTCTTCTAATCGACCCAATTGATATAGGGCTAAACCTCGTTTGTTGTAAGATTTTGCATCATGAATATTTATCTGGATTGCCTGAGAATAATCTGCGATCGCAGCTTCATAATCTCCTATTTGATAGTGTGATAAACCTCTTTTGTAATATAAATTAAAATCAGTAAAATTAGCTTTCAAAACTTCATTGTAATTGGTAATTGCGTTCGTATACTCTCCTTTTTCAAAACATTCATCACCTAATTTTGCATAAAGTATATTTAAATCTTCATCACGATATTCAGGTTGGAAAGAAGATTTTATTAAATGATTATTAGTTGGTTTAGATAGAATTTCCTGTTTCGGAAGATATTTATAAATTGGTGGTTGTTGCCTAGAATAATTATTTATAGAAGATTGTAACTGTTCTAAATAGCACCATAAACCACCACCATATAGTAATTGTTCTATTCCAAAGGAAATTTTACCAGTTTTCAACTTAATCATCCGGGTTGGGAGAAAGCCAGCCAAAAAAAGGTGATACTCAGATTGTGCTTCACTCACATCCTCTTGAATCAAAATGCAAACTACAACTGCATTTTTTTCGACCTCTTCAGAACTAATTGACCATCTTACTCTGTCAATTCGACCATGACGAGATTTAACCTCAATACCAATAGATGGGTCAGAAGTCAAGGTAAAATCTATATTGCCATCACCGCCGAATCGCTTTTCATAATCGACTTCGGTAATAAAATCAGCTAAACGTTCTTTGACAACTTCCTCACCCAACTTACCTTTGAGATAACTAATAAAAACATCACGGACTGGTAAAACACGCTTATATTTCTCAGCCATCAGCCAGCAAAATTCCCGTAATGCCCTTAACCTTTCTCCAGAGATCACAGTTAATTCACTATATTGACCTTCTGTTTCACAATGAAGCAGAGAACCAGATGTTAACCTTTTAATAAAATCAGACTGTAGCGATCGCAGTAGTGTAATCCAGTCCATTTATATTTCTGCGAATCTTTTGATGAGATTATTCTATTAAAATATCCATTCGGCGTAAACCTTTTAATTACCTTGCAGGATTTACATCAGTTTTAAAGGTGCAACTATGTCTGATTATGCCAGAGTTTGAGGAGATGGGAGAGTGCGATCGCTGGGAATAATACATGAAATATTAATTAGCTAACCACCAAGATCGCAAATGACCCCAAATCACAACCCCAAGCTAAAGCCTCTCACCGACTCCATTAGCCTCTCCTCGCAAGCGAGGAGAGGGTTAGGGCGTGTTTTCAAACTATAACCACAACAAAATGCAGGCGATCGTAATCATAGCTGTATAATTGGCTGCAAGTTTATCATATCGGGTGGCGATGCGGCGAAATTGTTTGAGTCTGACGTAATGTATTTCCCAATCAAGTTTTCCTTGTTCATCGGCGAGCGCTTGCAGGTGTTCTAAGATTTGCTGCCAAATTCCCGCCTTTTGCCAACGATAAAACCGCGTTGCAATACTCTCCCACTTTCCATAACGTTCTGGGAGGTCTCGCCACGCTGCTCCTGTTCTCAGTATCCAGAGAATGCCATTCACAACCCTACGATAGCGTAGCGTTAGCGAGGAACGAGCGTCTGGTCATGATTAGGCTTGCCCGTTCGCGGTTTTTCTGATGGTAGTAACGATTTTAACCTCTCCCACTGCTCGTTACTTAAGTCTCCTCGGTTGATCATGACTAGACAGCGATCGCCTTTTTTTATAGGATATACGAGTTTGAAAACACGCCCTAGAGCAGCACGAAACGCGAGGCCGCACATTAACTCTGAAAGTCAAGTTCTCCGATTATCGCCAGTTAACCCGCAGTAAGACAATGCTTGCTCCCATCAGTGAACTATCTACGATTTTTGAGATAGCCAAAGCGCTGTTTGAGTCGATTTCACTGGAAAACCGCAGTGTTAGGTTGTTAGGAATTGCATTGTCCAATCTGAAAAATGCGAAACAGACACAAGTCATGCAACTGCCATTGTTTGAATATGTGGAAAGTGGCAATTGTTAAAAGTTATTTGTTGAGTTGAAGAAAACACTGTATTTTAAATGAAGTAATTTGTAAATCCTAATAAAAATGGAAAAAGTCATGCTGATTACAGGTAGTAGTCGTGGCATTGGTGCTGCAATGGCTTATCTTGCTGCCGAGCAGGGTTATGTTATCTGTATTAATTACCTTCATAATAGACATCTCCAAAATAGTATATTTTGTGGTAAAAGAACATCATGAGAAGTTTTTTAACTAGATGAAGGTATTCGCGTGAATGCTGTAGTTACGTTACGCTATCGAAAGACGCACTTTAGTTATGAGATAACCTGTAACCAATCAAGAGCGCCTTTTATATCATGCCCGGCTGATTAGTTATAATTTCCGCCTCTGTGCAAAAACCTGAAAATTCTTTCTCCCCCTGCTCCCTGCTCCCTGCCCCCTTGCAGTCTTAATGATAAGTCTTTAACCGGACACGATATTACAGGGGGGTTTGGGCGAATTGAAATTAAACAATCACGAAATCGGCACTGGTGAGAGTCGTGGTATTTATGCCAGTAAGTTTTATGGACGAAAACGCGATCGCATCACTAATCACCCAAAAAGGCTATAATCCTAGACCGTTAAGAAATCAGCAGATGTGAGGGTAGTGGTATTAATACCCGTCAGCGTTGCCAGGATTTCATTGCTGCTGGTAATAATGATGTTGCTGCCAGAGAAAGACAGAGCGCTAAAAGTCAGACCGCCGGACAGACCAATGTAATCGAGTCCATCGTTAAAATCGGTAATCGTATCAGTGCCGTCTAGGGCAGCGAAGATGAAAGTATCAGAAGCACTGCCACCAATTAAGATGTCGTTGCCAAGACCGCCAGTCAAATCATCCTTGCCGTTACCGCCATAGAGCGTATCATTGCCAGCACCGCCAGTGAGGATGTCTTTGCCGTTGGTGCTATCGTCGCTGTCGTCGCCGTGCAACAAATCGTTGCCGTCGCCACCGTTGAGGATGTCTTTGCCGTTGCCACCTGTTAAGGTGTCATCGCCACCATAGCCGTCGAGGGTGTCTTTGCCATTGCCACCACAGAGGCTATCATTGCCTGCTGTGCCGTTGAGCAAGTCGTCCCCGTTACCACCACAAAGGTTAGTCCCCACGGCGACGGTGACATTACCAGTGTCAGTGAGGCTGCCATCGCTGAGGGTGTAGTTAAAACTGGCATTACCACTAAATCCAGTCGTTGGGGTAAAAACAATAAAGTCATCTGCCGTGTTGCTGGCTGTACCGTTATTATTCAGGACTGCGGAACCGTTGGTAGCATTACTGACACCAGTGATGCTGAGGGGGTTGCTGTCGGGATCGGTATCGTTAGCTAACAGGGTACTTGCCGAGATGGTCACGGCAGTATTAAAGGCAGTGGTAGCACTGTCGGGGTTAGCGACGGGGGGTTGGTTGCTGGCAGTGATGTTAATTGTGCCGTAGACATTATCGTTATTGGTGGCTGTTTCTGCATCGGTTGCCGCATTGTTGCCACTAAAGGTAGGATTACCTACAGAATTGACGGTAGGAAGCACCGTAGGCATTCCCTGGTTATTGCCGTTGGGATTGGTGAGGGACTGCATGATGAAAATCCCTCCACCTAAGCCTTGACCACCTTGATAACCCGTCCCACCTGTAGCGGTGTTGTTGGTAAAGCTGGTGTCGCTGAGGGTTAAAGAGCCACTGCGGACGAAGATGCCGCCTCCGAATCCAGCACCGCCGCCGCCCAAGCCGCGGTCACCGCTGTAGCCGGGGTTGACGGACAAGCCGCGGCCACCGCCGAAGCCGCCGAAGCCGCCATTGAAACCTACGGCGCCACCGCCGCCACCGCCGTAGCCACCATCGCCGCCTACGGTGCCGGAGGGGGGAAAGTAGCCGCCGCCGTAGCCGCCGCCGCCGCCAAAGTCTCCGTTGCCGCCAGAATTGCCAGCACCGTCAGCACCGCCAGCACCACCAGAACTGCCAGCACCGCCAGGACCACTATAACTGCTGCCGTTGCCGCCTTGGGCTGTGTTATTACTAAAAGCGACATTAGTTAAGGAGACACTGCCATCATAGATAAACAAGCCGCCGCCCATTCCAGCGCCGCCGCCGCTACCATCGCCGCCTTTAGCCCGTCCGTTGGTGATAGTCAAGTCAGAAATCCCGACGGTTCCCGACTGGATGAATAGGGGGCGCACGTCGCCATTGTCGTTGATGCCGTTGTTATTGGCATCGCCGCTGATGCTGTAGCTGTTGCCCACAATAGTAATGTTGCTATTAATTTGGGTTTGCATTACCCCAGTCACACGCACATTATTATTGACGGTAATGGTGTCATCCCCTGCTAGTTGGTTCGCTTGGAGAATTGCATAACTGAAGGTGCCTGCGGTTAAGCCAGTGCCGTCATCAGTAGTTTGATTAACGATGAAGTTTGTCATTTGATTTTTTTCCTTTGTTTTAAGTCGTAGATAAGCAGTTATTTGTAGGACGCGTTATGCTTCTGGCTAATGCACTGTGACAAATGAGATTAAGATGGTGCTGTATTTCCATAACGCACCCTACAAATTCAGATGTTTAGAGGGTTTGTAGTAAGCACTTTAGTGCTTAGAAAATAACGACTAAAGTCCTTACTACAAAATTGCTTGTTGCAGGGCAATGCAACTAAGCAATTTGTAGAGTGGGCAAACATTTGCCCACCCAACACTCTTAAACAGAGATAAAATCGTTCTGTGTCAGCGTAGTGGTATTAAACCCACTCAGCACCGCTAGAGTTTGATTGCCTAAACTAATCTGATTGCCAGAGAAGGACAACTGATTGAAACTCAAGCCAGACAAGCCGATTTTATCGCCCTGACCTAAACTAAAGTCAGTAATCGTTTCCCGCCCTGCGGCTTTCTCCAACACAAAGATGTCGCTACCAGTCCCGCCAGTCAAGTTATCATCTCCCTTGTCACCGTCGAGGAAATCATTCCCCGCACCGCCGACAAGTAAATCTTGACCGTTACCACCAATTAGACTGTCGTTACCGTCACCGCCATAGAGTTTGTCATCACCGTTATCGCCTTCAAGACGGTCGTTATCAGCATCACCATAAAGTGTGTCTTGACCGTTACCGCCATAAAGTTGATCGTTGCCAGTACCGCCAAAGAGTAAATCATCACCATTGTCACCCACAAGGTTATCATTGCCAGCATTGCCGGAAATGGTATCTTGAGCGTTGAGTCCGTTAATGATGTCGTTGCCGGATGTGCCGTTGAGGTTATCGTTATTATTAGTACCGTTGAGGTTGACCCCAACTGCCACCGTTACCATTGCCAAGTCAGTGCCACCATTGCCATCGCTGACGGTATAGTTAAAGCTGCCATTGCCAGTGAAATTGACTGTGGGAGTAAAGACGACATTGCCACTGCCATTTAAGGTGACAGTACCGTTAACACCGTTACTCACAGCAGAGATGCTCAAAGTAGAACTGTCTACATCTGTATCGTTAGCTAACAACTCAGCAGCCAACAGAGTCAAAGGTGTATTTTGATTGGCGCTGGCAGAGTCATCACCTGCTACAGGTGCATCGTTGACGGGAGTTACCGTCAGGTTAAAAGTATCGTTAACACTAGCATTGCTGGTGTCAGTTGCGGTAACTTTGATGCTAACTGTGCCGTTATCTGCGTCATTGGGGGTGCCGCTAAAAATGCGGGTATTGGGGTTGAAGCTTAACCAACTAGGTAGGGCGTTGCCGTTAGCGAGGGTGGCAGTATAAGTTAAACTGTCACTAGCATCGACATCAGCAAAAGTATTAGTTGGAACGGTAAAGCTGAAGAAGCCATCTTCTAGGGTAGTTTGGTCTGCGATCGCATTTGCTACAGTTGGTGCATCGTTCACGCCGTTGATGGTAACGACAATATCTTGAGTGGCTGAACCGTCACGAGATTGTACTGTAAAGGTTTCAGCTTTGGTTTGGCCGGCACCCAAGAACTGCACCGCACTGTTAGCAACACTGTAGCTGTAGGCTCCCGCATCAGTGATACTCAAGCTACCAAGATTACCCATAGCTGATGTTACCGTGGTGTTGAATAGGCTTTCACCTGCATCTACATCGCTGACGGCGAGGGAACCTGTGGCAGTGAGGTCGGGGGTACTTGCATCTTCGGTAACTGCTGCTGTGGCTGTACCAGTAATAATCGCTGCATCATTCACACCGTTGATGGTAACGTTAACGGTAGCAGTATCCGTTCCGCCGTTGCCATCAGAGATAGTGTAATTGAAGCTTTCGCTGCTAGAGGTTCCTGCTGCTAAAGTGTCATAGCCGTTGTTGGGGTCAAAGCTAAAGGTGCCGTTGCTATTGACGGTTAATAAGCCATTACCCAGATTAATTGCCGTGCCAACGTTGCTGAGTTGACCATTGACTGCGGTAACGGTTAAGGGGTTGCTGTCAGGGTCGCTGTCGGGTGTGGTTGGGTTGGCGGCGAGAACGTTACCATTGAGTATAGTGTTTTCGTTCGTGCTTACAGCATCGTCAACAGCTACAGGAGGCAAATTAGCAGAGGCAGGCTGGTTCTCGTAGAACAATATATTGCCATTACTAATCCCCACAAAAGCATCGAGGTCGCCATCGCCATCGATATCGGCAAAGGTAGGCGCGGCAAAATACTCCACATCAGTCAGACCGAAGGGGTTGCTAGTGGGGGCGGCAAAGACAGGATTGGTGACACTGCCTGTGTTGCGGTAGAACAACGTATTGCCGTCAAAATTCCCCACAAAAGCATCGAGGTCGCCATCGCCATCGATATCGGCAAAGGTGGGCGAAGAATTATACCCCACATTAGTCAGACCGAAGTTGTTGGTAGTGGGAGCGGCAAAGACCGGATTGCTGGCACTGCCCGTGTTGCGGTAGAATAACGTATTGCCGCTTCCATTACCCACAAAAGCATCGAGGTCGCCATCGCCATCGATATCGGCTAAGGTAGGCGCGGCAACAGACCCCACATCAGTCAGACCGAAGGAGTTGGTAGTGGGGGCGGCAAAGACCGGATTGCTGGCACTGCCCGTGTTGCGGTAGAATAACGTATTGCCATTATTAATCCCCACAAAAGCATCGAGGTCGCCATCGCCATCGATATCGGCAAAGGTAGGCGCGGCAAAATACCCCACATCAGTCAGACCGAAGGAGTTGGTAGTGGGGGCTGCGAAAACCGGATTGCTGGCACTGCCCGTGTTGCGGTAGAACAATGTATTGCCGTTATAATCCCCCACAAAAGCATCGAGGTCGCCATCGCCATCGATATCGGCTAAGGTGGGCTTGGCAACATCCCCTCCATCAGTCAGACCGAAGGGGTTGGTAGTGGGGGGGAGGAAGTTGCTGACTATGGGAGGAGCAGGCTGGTTCTCGTAGAACAACGTATTGCCGCTTCCATTGCCCACAAAAGCATCGAGGTCGCCATCGCCATCGATATCGGCAAAGGTGGGCGCGGCAGAAAACCCCACATCAGTCAGACCGAAGTTGTTGGTAATGGGGGCGGCGAAGAGCAGATTGGTGGCACTGCCCGTGTTGCGGTAGAAAAACGTATTGCCGAAACTATCCCCCACAAAAGCATCGAGGTCGCCATCGCCATCGATATCGGCAAAGGTGGGCGCGGCATAAAACCCCACATTATTAATCAGACCGAAGTTGTTGGTAATGGGGGCGGCGAAGAGCGGATTGGTGGCACTGCCCGTGTTGCGGTAGAACAACGTATTGCCTTCAACATTTCCTACAAAAGCATCGAGGTCGCCATCGCCATCGATATCGGCTAAGGTGGGCGCGGCAGAGACCCCCACATCAGTCAGACCGAAGTCGTTGGTGGTGGGGGCGGCAAAGACCGGATTGGTGGCACTGCCCGTGTTGCGGTAGAACAACGTATTTCCGTCAAAATTCCCCACAAAAGCATCGAGGTCCCCATCGCCATCGATATCGGCAAAGGTGGGCCTGGCATTAAACCCCACATCAGTCAGACCGAAGTCGTTGGTAGTGGGGGCGGCGAAGAGCGGATTGGTGGCACTGCCCGTGTTGCGGTAGAACAACGTATTGCCGTCAAAATTCCCCACAAAAGCATCAAGGTCGCCATCGCCATCGATATCGGCAAAGGTGGGCGCGGTACGACTCCCCACATCAGTCAGACCGAAGGGGTTGGTAACAGAATTTAAAAAGTTCGGGTCAGTCATTGTTTTTTTCCTTTAAGTAAATGATTTGTTTGGGAATTAAAGACTGGGAAGACTTCCAATACGGTTCGGGGAAAGGGGAAAGGTTTTGAATGCATCCTTAAGTAATGGCTTTAAACACAGTTGAAACAGTTTCATTCTGCTGCTGCCATTGCCAGTTCAACTTTCGCAATAATGCATCCATTGCTGCATTTGTCAGGTCGCTAGTCTGATAAATTGCCTGCATTCGTTGGCAACCCTGGCGTGCCAGTTCTTGCTCTAAGTAATGCACCAAGTGCGTCCCCACTCCCTGCTGGCGATAGGATGGTACTACCAACAGGGAAATTAATTCTGCCGTTTGCTCACTGAGCCGTTCGGCAATAACCATGCCCACAATTTCCCCCATCACCGATGCCGAAATCCCGAACATTTCCCCCCGTTGCGACTGGGTGAGCCAACGCTGTTGCAGGCTAGGAAAGGTCAGCGCATTGTATGCGGCAACATTGGTGGGGTTGAGGTGATAGACGCGTTGGTATTTGATGGGGGAAGGGGGAAAGGGTAAGGGGGAAAGAGGAGAAACAGTTGTAGTCAGTTCTTCCTTCCTCCCCACCTCTCCTACCTCCCCTGCTCCCCCTGCCCCCTCCACCTCCACTTTAGGCAACCCCGCCACAGGCGCTTTCACCCCCATACTGGGACGTTTGACGGTGGGTTTGGTAATGACGATGCCGCTAGAGCCGGGAAAAGTAACCAGGCGTTCGATTTCATCTCCCTGTAACCCCAAGGCTTTGGGTTGACGTACCCCAGGCAGCACTACTACATCAAATAGTTCTTCGACTACGCCATCGAAACGCAGCCAATGGACGATTTCGCCATTACTAATGTCAATCACCATCAGTCCGCACTGGGCGACTTTGTTTTCTTGTGTCAATCTGGCTTCTAAGGCTAACCCGCTAAAGGGACGCGCCCGGAGTTTCGATAAACCCACCACTGCATATTTGTCCCAAAATGCCAACCCCCGCCCAAAACCAGGACAGAAGGTTAACGGCACAAATTGACCAGCTTCGATATACCCCAACTCCCCCGTGCCGGAATTGAGTAGCCACAACTTACCGCCATACCAACGCGGTGAGTGGGGCATGGATAACCCGGTGGCAATGATGTCGTTGGTTTGCACGTCGATGACAACCCCACCTTTGACGCGGTGGTCGCGCCATCCGGCAGCAGTGTCCGTGCTGCTACAGGCGGTGACGTAGGCTGGTTCACCGTCACGCATCGCTAACCCGTTGAGATGACAACGGTCTTCTGCCACCAATTTGGAGATAAAGGGCGGTTGCCACAGGGGAACAAAACTGTAGTCGTTGCTGATGGTGGCTAGACAACTAAAATCTGTGTTGACAAATATCAGTTTTTGTGATTTGTCTAAGACAACATCGTGGACATTGAGATCGCCAGTGGTGTAGGCGGTGCGGGGAATGTAAAGGCGATCTCTATCGACAAGCCGCTTTGCGTCTACGCTTTGTTGATAAATCTCCTCTGGTGCCAGACAATTATCAAAACGCCAAATTTGATAACGTGTGCTAACAAACAGACTGTTATTTATCCCATACATCCCCATTGGTTTGTCAAATAACCGCTCGTGTGCTGCGACTCTACCTTGCTGATTACAGCCGATAAAAAACAGGCGATTTGTTTGATAGGTAGTGAAGGCAAGGCTTACAAACTGGGTTTGCAGCCAAGGTACAAAGTCTGGTGAGCAGGTAATCTCTAATTTGGGCACAGTTAAAGGTGACATGGGCTTACTGCAAAGCAAAAACTAGAACTTGCTGACGCATGAATTTAAACTTGACAAAGTACTAAGGTTTCAGCACGTTATCAGGAAACTGCCCTTGCACATTCCCAGCAGGAGCATACTGGCAGACCACATAAAAGGCGTTATAATTTAGTACCTTGGATTGTTTCAGTGCCTTGTGCTGCACCACAGCCTAATTGCGTACTGCCTTTCCAGACTACTTGAGTAAAATGCCCGGTATCGCTAGAAAACCCTGGACTCTCGTACTTATAATCTTTAATTTCGCTGTACCAGTCTTCAGATGCTCCGTTGCCAAGTGTGGTTGGGTCTACGGTGCTTTCCGTGGTGTAAGAAGCGTATATGTTCTCTCCCACATTGTTGCGATTAGTACTGTGTTCAAACTGCCCAGTACTGGCAATGTTCTCAGCCCAAGCTTGAGCGCTGGTATTCAGGGAATCACTGATGGTGAGGTTAGGACTTTTATGTGTGGCTCGATAAGCGTTGTGTTTAGACACAGCGGCGCTACGTAACTTTGCTAAGTCAATAGATGTTTCTCCAAAAACTGAGTTATTGCTCATTACTCCTCCTGCGATCACAATGGTTAAAGCTGTAGCTGTTGTTAGAGTTAGAGTTGAAAATAATTTATTCATGGTTTTGTATATCTTGGGTTATGTTTTGCAGGTCAATGTATCAAAGTTGCAGGTCAATGTAACTTTGCTGTACTGACCTGCAACAAAGGTGCAGGTCAATGTATCAAAGTTGCTCTTTGATGCAACAAAGGTGCAAGTCAATACATCAAAGTTGCTCTTTGATGCAACAAAGGTGCAGGTCGATGTATCAAAGTTGCAGCTTGGTAGGAAAGAGGAACAATTTAAAACTTCATTACTTCACCGCTTCTAACGGCTGGGCGACAATTACATTTGCCAGACTATTGCTAGGGTTCTTCCAAAAAGACAACGCATCATACTGAGTAAATAAGTCCGGTGGTAAAATTGTCAGTCGCGGTTGAAACTCGACTTTGCGACGTACCTGATGTAGTCCCTTAGTATTCAGCCGATTATCAAATTCCTCAGCTTCGTATTCCACATTGGCAAAATCATGCTCAAAGGGTTTCTCTTGTAAAAATTGATAAATCAGCGATAGGGTTTTATCAGGTGCTTGAGTCAATAAGTCATAGTCCACCAAAAGCAAAGAGGCGCTGTATTCGCTATAGAATGCTTCTTTGAGAGCGTTATAAGCAAACCCCACTAACCGTCCCCCTTGACTTAAGGCTTCGGTGCGAGTGTAGACTGTCGAGCGTTCGCTAGCATTAAACATCCGCGACACATCAAAAGCATTTTTTCTAATCAGCCGTTCGATGCTATCCATAATCCAAGCGACATTCCGCACGCAGCAAATCACCTTTGAGCCAGGAAATAGCTCTTGAATTAGAGACAATTTGCTACACCACAGCCGATTAGTATCGAAGATCACCTCTTTTTCGGCTTGGGGTTCGTAAAATGTGGAAAATATAGTTAAGGTTAATGCCCGCTTTTGCTCAGGAGTGATAAAGACTGAATATTCATTCTCTTCACTCATCGCTTCTAGCATTCGGTTCACCAGACTACCAACAGGACTAGTCATGCTGGCATGAAATCGGGGGTTTTGTCGCAGTAAGGCTCCGAGTAAGGTGGAACCAGAACGAGGTAAGCCGGAGATAAAGTGGATTTTGGGAGTCATATTAGTTATAAAAAAGTTTTCATAGGATCTGGAAAACCTCGCTTCCATCCCTCTCGCCTACCGTATTGGTGCATAACCTTCTGCACCTGTGGGCTTTGATCGTAGACGCAAGGCGAACGCCTACGGCGGGCGGGTACGCCATCGCTAAAACTTTGCTTAATCATTGGCGTAATGAATTGTACAGCGATCGCCTTGATCAATGCATCGGATGGTTGTCCTATTTTTGACTAGGATCAATGACCTATAATGCACTAGGTCATTGATCCTATATATGTATAATTTTTGTTCTGTTTTCTGATTTGCAGAATCAACATTCATCTGCGTGAGTAGCAGTAAAGTACGGTGAAATTACTGCGTTATCTATAAAAAAAGTTTCTCATCAAATCGGGTAATGACTATTATTTCAAGCATTTTGGGTATATTTGCTGGCATTTGCCTATATGTTGGTCTATTACACCTGCTAATTGCTTCTGCGCGATTAAAATCTGCGCTGCACTTCTGGTTTGGGTTAACCTGCTTGCTGTGTGCTAGCTATATCTTGGCTCTTATAGCTAAATATAAAGTCACTGATGTAGAAGATTATATAAATGCCAGAAAGTTGGCATCTTCCTTAGGGTTTCTTTTTACAATTGCTTGTGTCTGGTTTGTGGCTTTATATACTAAATTTAAGCCAGTACGCCTACTGTTGGCACTGAATAGCCTCTACATCATCTGCATCTTAATTAACGAAGTTTCACCAACTGGGATTCTCTACTCGAAGATTAGCAGCTTATCAAGCATCTCTTTGCCTTGGGGCGAACCGATTACCCACCCAGAAGGTACACTCAATCCTCTATTCGGGTTCCAATTCTTAGGTATTATCAGTAATGTAGTTTTCGCTTTTTACGCCTGTTACCGTCAATATCAACGTGGCGAAAAGCAAGCTGCACTGATTTTGGGTTTAAGTCTGGCGATTTTTGTCGCAACTATTCAATACGATCGCCTAATGGATTTGGGAGTGTTCAAATCTCTATACCTCAGCGAATATGGATTTCTGTCCTTCGTGGTGATTATGAGTCTACGCCTGACGAAGGAGTTGATGCAAGCGGTGAAGCTACACGAACAATTGATTGAAAGCGAACGGCTACGCAAGATTGCTGTGGAACTGGAGCGAAATCGCCTTGCTCGTGACTTACACGATTCAGTATCGCAGACATTGTTTACTGTGGCAACAATTGCCGAAGCTTTGCCTAGAGTCTGGAAACGCAACCCAGAGACAGCCCAACAGGGATTAGAAGAACTTGCCCAATTGACACAAGGGGCGTTAGCAGAAATGCGGAATTTACTAGTTGAGTTGCGTCCTAATGGTTTGGTAGAGAAACCTTTAGGTGAATTGCTACACCAGTTAACCAAGGGAGTTCAAGGACGGGCAAGTTTACAAGTAATAACAACGGTGGAAGGGGAAAGCGATCGCTCTTTGTCTAATGAAGTGAAGCTTGTTTTCTACCGAATTACTCAAGAGGCACTAAATAATATTATTAAATATGCCAAAGCTTCGCTTGTATCAGTCAGCCTCCACGGTGATTCACAGGCAATAGTCTTGCGTATTAGCGATAATGGCTGTGGTTTTGACTCCAACAAAATACCATCTGGTCATCTGGGCATAGCAATTATGAAAGAACGAGCTAAGTCCATTGGCGCTATTTTTTATTTGTCAAGCTATCCAGGGAAGGGGACTGAGATTGTCCTGAGTTGGTCAATCGCTATCAATAAAATAGGGAGTGGGGAGTAGAAAATTAGGCGTTAAGCATTGGGCATAAATAAAGTTAACTATTAAAAGCGTGATTTGTTCTTTTTTATTGCTTATTGGTAAGGGCTTTAGACGTATTTGCTTTTTGTAATATAGTTATGTTTATTTCAACCGACTTACTGAGAAAAGACAAGCTTATATATAATGTAAGATTTTTCCGTGATTGACTGGCGATAAATAAAAAATTAAAGATTAAGAATCTCACATATAAATACTGAAAATGGAAGAATAATGTAATGTAAATGTATTAAAAATAGTTTTAATATCCCGGATTTATATATGGAAAAAGATAAATCATTGAAGCCAATTCGGGTGATTACTGTTGACGATCATGAAATCCTGCGGGGAGGTATTAAATTTGTCTTACTGGCGTTTGATGACATTGAATTAGTGGGTGAAGCGCGTAATGCAGATGAAGCAGTACATTTGTGCGAACAGTTGCAACCAGATGTAGTGTTAATGGATTTGATGATGGTGGGAATGAATGGGGCAGAAGCAACAAGAGCTATCCGCAAAAAATACCCAGAAATTCAAGTTTTAATTTTGACGAGTTTTCTAGCGAATGACTTGGTACAACAAGCAATGCAAGCCGGAGCTATTGGCTACCTGCTCAAGGGTATCTCGATTGATGAGTTGGCGGATGCCATACGAGCCGCTGCGATCGGTCGGTCGATGTTAGCAGCAGAGGTGATTCAGGCATTGATGCAACCAAACAAACTATCATCCCAACCTGTCTATGAACTGAGCAAACGCCAGGGAGAGGTTTTAGCACTGCTGGCTTTAGGATTGAGTAATGAAGCGATCGCTCAACGAATGAAATTGAGTCCTTCTACCATCAGGCATCATGTCAGCCAGGTACTAAATAAGTTAGGAGTAACAAACCGCACCGAGGCTGCAACTACAGCAGTGCGAGTCGGATGTGTTTAGTATTGGTGAATCAACTTAGTTACTTTTGAATATTTTATATTGCAAAGTTTTAAGATAATTGATTTTAACAAGAGTAGTAGCGATACCTACGCTGGGCTACGCCAACGCTACTACTCTTGTCACGCCAATAGGCTAATTAATTTTTGCAGGTCGATGCATCAAAGTTGCAGCCTAGTAGGGGGCAATAGCTCTCGGTTAAGGCAAGAGACGCGATAACTCAGGACTTTGGTATCTCAATACAGTTCAGATAAGACCAAAACACTTGTAGAGACGGCGATTTATCGCGTCTCAAAAACCAAGGAAAATAAAAAAACCCTCCAGATTATTGAAATATCCAAAAATCTGAAGAGTTTGTGTTTGATTTTCGCATTTGGTAACTCGTAGCCCAAAGTGAGAGGCTGCCAACGCGGAGCGTCTCATAGAGAAGGGGGTTTCCCCCATGAGTGACTAACAATAGCGCAGCGTTAGCGAGTCTTATCTACAACAGGCTACGCCAGCGTCTCCGTTAGGAGAGGGGTCAGGATTTTAGTCCTTGACTTGAGCGTTTTAGCGCTCACTACAAAGCAAGCATTGTTTTCTTGTCAGAGTACTAGTGGTCTGTCCCATTAATTTTGCAAGGTTTGTAGTAAGCACTTAAGTGCTTAAAAATACAGGACTAAAGTCCTTACTACAAACTTTTATAACCCTTCAGAACTAATGGGACAGAGTACTAGTTTGTTTCCAATTTGAAAATACTCGCTGTCACTCCCAGGCTTTCTTCAAAAAGTGATTCGCGTCCCCAACGTTGTACCTGCTGACTCAGCAATGCTTCCGCCTTTTGTTCCGAAAGTGAAGTCACCTGTTGAAACAGACCGGCAGATTGGGCGCCACCGTGGGTTTCCATCCGCATACAGCCACCAGTTTCCGAGCAAATTACAGTACCAGAGTCTGCCTTCGGATTTGTCGAACTGAGGCGCAAGGCAATCAAGTCGCCAGCAATCTCACCTACATCAGCAAGGGGAACACCCGCTAATTCGGTTTCTACTTGCCGTTGGTCTTGGGCAATAAAACGAATGCGAGTGATGTCATAATCTCCCGTTTCCTTTTGATATGAAACTGGCTGCCATTCTAGACGACTTGCCAGCCAACCCAAAAACAGCAAAGCTTGGGCGGGGTTGCCTTTTTCGTAATCAATAGTTACTCGGTCAACTTCTCTGAGGGCCGCCCGACGGTGAGGTGAGTCGTAGGCTTCAGCTGTCAATTCCTGCCATGCTGAGAGGCGACGCCAGTTGAGGTCAGCCAGAGGAACACCACTTTCCACCAATTCTTGGAGGCGCAGTAAATCACTTTCTGGCTCGTTAAAGCGGCAAGAATCCACAATTACATTATTACAAACTGCTGCCAGCCGCTTGAATAGAGTGTTGTTGGGGACTGGAGTTGCTTTCCACCAAAGAAACTTTGGTAAGCCGCCAATTAACAATGCTGGAATCATGCCACCTATGCGTTCCAAGGCAGCAGCAGTTCCACTAAGAGTTATGTATTCGCAGCAAATTAGTGTACTTGACGATTGCTTTTGGATGGGGCAATAGGCAGAAACTTGAGCCTTGACTCCTTCATCTTCGCCAGCAATGGGAAACAGCGCAATAATCCGGCAAGGGTTGCGGAGGGCGATTTCATCGGCAATTCTGGGGCTTGGGGCATTTAAGCTGGGAAGTTCAATAGAACCATTATCCCCACCAGCCCCGTTTCCTTGACGTTTGACGAATTCTTCTCTCAAGATAGCCAAAGTTTCAGGTGTTGCTGTGCCAGTATCTGGCAGTCCATATTTTGTCTGCACTTGCCGCAAAGCAGCTACCATCTGAGGCCCTAAAATTCCGTCAAGCGGGCCGTTGTAAAATCCCAAACTAGCCAAAAGATATTGGGTTTCTTCTGGTTCGTAAACCACTAAGGTAAATGTCGTGGCCCGAGTCGCAGCAGGAAGTCCCCCGTCCTCGCCGGTAATGCCGTAACTTTGCCAAATTTGATTAAGTTCCGCTTCTATTTCATTAAGCGAAATATCTTTTGGCGCCTGAAGTGAAAAAATTGTAGAAGCTTGGGGAGCCATAGGAAGTTTTGGATTTTGGATTTTGGATTTTGGATTTTGTCATTTGTCATTTGTCATCTGTCATTTGTGTTTTTACTAGTGACTAATGACCAATGACTAATGACTAATATTTAAAGTCTGCGCCAGCGACGGCCATCTTGGTTAATTAACAATTCTGCTTCCGCTGGTTCCCAGGTACCGGCTTCATACTGGGGAATAGTATTTGCGTCAGCGGGTGCATCCCAAACGGAAAGGGCTGGTGTTACTACCTGCCAAGCTGCTTCTACTTCGTCTGCGCGAGTGAACAATGTTTGATCGCCCATCATACAATCAAGGAATAAGCGATCGTAGGCATCGGATGTTGCTTGGATGCCAAAGGAACCATAACTAAAGTCCATATCAACGGAACGGGTACGGAATTCTGCCCCTGGCATTTTGACATCAAAACGCAGGGAAATACCTTCATTTGGCTGAATCCGCATCGTCAAAATGTTGGCGTTTGTCTGTTGGGCAGCCGATTGGAACATCCGAGACGGAACTTCGCGGAAGTGAATGGCAATCTCACTGACTTTTTTCGGCATCCGCTTTCCGGTACGCAAGTAGAAAGGAACACCTTTCCAACGCCAGTTATCCACCAAAAACTTCATTGCGACGTAGGTGGGTGTGGTGGAGTTGGGATCAACGCCTGGTTCTACTCGATACCCTGGCACTGCTTGACCTTTCATCCAGCCAGCACTATATTGACCACGGACTGCTGACCGCGACAGATTGTGAACATCAGCTAAACGAGTAGCTTGGAGTACCTTCACTTTTTCTGTGCGGATGCTGTCGGCATCCATTGCGTTGGGTGCTTCCATCGCCGTTAGGCAGTAAAGTTGCATGAGGTGATTTTGCAACATATCCCGTAGTGCGCCGGCGCTTTCATAGTAACCAGCCCGGTCTTCTACTCCCACGGTTTCTGCCACGGTAATTTGCACGTGGTCAACAAATTGACGATTCCACAACGG
The DNA here is from genome assembly GCF_051172895.1 of Nostoc sp. CALU 1950. Lineage (NCBI taxonomy): Bacteria > Bacillati > Cyanobacteriota > Cyanophyceae > Nostocales > Nostocaceae > Nostoc > Nostoc sp. CALU 1950. Next base: position 100,050 of record NZ_JBDNJQ010000007.1, read on the forward strand.
CTCAAAAATCGCATTGGCAAAGCGAAACACCAGCAAATTCTGGACTGTTTCTTTACCCAAGTAGTGGTCAATCCGGTATACTTGGTTTTCTTTACAATATTTCTGTACCACTTGGTTAAGACTCTGGGCAGAAGCCAAGTCCCGACCAAAGGGTTTTTCAACTACTAGACGATGTTTGTAGGGATCTTCTAGCATCCCGGCGCTTCCTAGCTGCTTAATCGCTTCGGGAAAGAATGAGGGAGCAACTGAGAGGTAGAACATGCGATTACCTCGCGTGCCCCGTTTTTCGTCTAATTCACTCAATAAGTTTTTTAGTTTCTGATAGCCTTCGGGGTTGTCTATATCCCCAGGACTGTAAAACAGACCTTGAGAGAAGTCTTGCCAGAGTTCCCCTAAATCGACATCAGGATGCGCCTCTTCCATGCCCTTTTGCATTTGTTCACGGAAGTACTCGTGGCTCCATTCTCGACGTGCCACACCGACAATTGTCGTTTCTGGGGGAATACGCCGTTCTCGCCGCAATTTGTAAAGCGCTGGCACTAGTTTGCGCCAGGTGAGATCACCAGAAGCGCCAAAAATGACTATAATCTGGGGTTCAGGCATCCCTTGTTGTTGCAGACCAACGCGCAAGGGATTTTCTAGCAGACTAACCATAACAATTTTGGATTTTGGATTTTGGGTTTTGGATTGGGGATTAGGGACTGGGTATTGGGTATTGGGTATTGGGTATTAGGAAAATTGTTTACCAGTCCCTAGTCCCCAGTCCCCAGTCCCCAGTCCCCAGTCACTAGTCCCTACACTGGTGACAATACCTTGATCTTGTCTTCTAAAGAGTTCATCAAGGACTGGAAGGGCTGGATGAACTTGTCAATACCATCGACTAACAGTTCATCCATTACGTTATCGAGATCGATGTTGATGTCGGGATCTTTGAGGTTTTCGATCAGCGTGTAAGCATTATCTAAATCTGTTTCTAAGCGATCGCTTACGTTACAATGATCGGCACAAGCTTTAATGGTCGCTGGTGGTACGGTGTTGACAGTATCATGACCAATCAACTCTTCGATATACATCACGTCTCTGTAGTTGGGGTCTTTGGTACTGGTGCTAGCCCAAAGTAGCCGTTGTACTGTGGCTCCTTTTGCTGCCAAATCTTGCCAACGCTCGCTTCTAATGATTTTCTTGTATTCTTGATACGCAATCTTAGCGTTAGCGATCGCTACTTTCCCTTTAACAGCTCTTAGCTTTGCTTCCACGGAAATATCATCAACGCCTTTTTTCAACTTAGCATCAATCTTGCCATCAATGTTGCTATCGATCCGGCTGAGGAAGAAACTAGCAACTGATGCAATTTTACTAATGTCCTTACCTTCAGCCACCCGTTTTTCTAAGCCACGAATATAAGCCAAAGCTGTGTTGATATAGCTTTCTACAGAAAACAGCAGCGTAATATTAACATTCATCCCTTCGGCTATTACCTGTTCTACTGCTGGCAAACCAGGTTCTGTACCAGGAATTTTAATCATCAGATTTTCCCGACCAATTTCTTGGAAATAGCGGCGGGCTTCGGTTATGGTTGCTTCAGTATCATGGGCAATGGTTGGCGGGACTTCAATACTCACATAACCATCTAGTCTATCCGAGGCTTCATAAACAGGGCGTAAAATATCACAGGCATTACGGATATCTTTAAAAACTAGGGATTCGTAAATTTTGTATGTCGGTAAGCCAGCCCGAACTCCGGCTTCGATATCGGCATCATAAATAACGTTACCAGCGATCGCTTTTTCAAAGATAGCTGGGTTAGAAGTTATCCCAGATATACCTTGATTTTCCACCAGGTCTTTGAGTTCGCCTGATTGAATAATGTCACGGGTCAAATTATCCATCCAGATACTTTGACCGTATTGCTTAATTTCTAGTAGATGATTGGTAGACATAGCTAGTTTATTTCACTCCTGTATTGTGATGCTTCTAAGTAAAGTTGGCAAAACGCATCAAATTATTGATGGTTACTTTTGAATTGTGGCGTTGCCAATCACTTATTACATCGGCCAGCTGAGATAATCCTTAATTGATCTTCAAAAAGCGCTATTTTGCATCCCCAATCCTAAATCACCATGATTAACGTTTAATTAATGGCAGATGAGAGTACAGCATAGAGAAAATGAGTCACCCTTATAAAACGTCTAAGACCCTTACGTAACAGTAATTACGAATTACGAATTGTCTTCTAGTGTCCGTTTTGAATAAAAGATTCCACCTTTGCGACATCCTCTTTGCTACCAATAATTAAAGGCGTGCGTTGATGCAGTTTTTTTGGCACCACATCCAAGATATTTACCAGTCCTGTAGTCGCACGACCACCTGCTTGCTCAATCAAAAAGGCGAGAGGAGCGGTTTCATAAAGCAAGCGTAATTTCCCTTCTGGGTTTTGAATTGTCCCTGGGTAGAGAAACACACCGCCTTGAACCAAAATTCTATGGATGTCGCTAACCATTGCGCCGCTATAACGAGCGCTGTAGCCTTCTGTGCGATGAACGTAGCGGATGTATTCTCGAATCGATTCTTCCCACTGCCAGAAGTTACCTTCGTTCACGCTGTAAACAGAACCATGTTTAGGAATCTGAATATTCTCTTCTGTGAGAATAAACTCTCCTAAGCTGGGATCGAGGACAAAGGAATGAACGCCCTTACCTATAGTATAAACCAACATCGTGCAGGGACCATACAGGATGTATCCAGCAGCAAGCTGCTTACGTCCGTTGGTGAGGAGGTCAGTTGCTTTACCATCGCTATCAGTTCCTTCTTGCTGGCGAATGGCGAAAATGGAACCTAAGCTGAGATTGTTATCAGTGTTAGATGAGCCATCAATTGGGTCATACAGCAGGGTATAGCGACCAATGGGGCAATTTTCGGGGATGTAATAGGGATTTTCCATTTCCTCAGAAGCGAGGCGACAGACTAAGCCGCTTTGCTTAAACACTGAGATAAATACATCATTGGCGTAGACATCCATCTTTTTGACGGATTCGCCTTGGACATTAACTTCTCCAGTAAATCCGAGAACACCTTCCATTAAACCAGCGCGACTCATGCGCCGAGCAACCAGTTTGCCGGCCAAGGCGATGCGATTCATCAGCGCACTTAAATCTTGTGCATCTGGCGAAAAACTCTGAAGTTGTTGGAGGACGTGACGGGATAAGGTTGTACAATCACGATCTAAGGCTCTGTCTGTAATTTCATTGATAGGCGATTCTAAGGATTCTGGCGTTTTAGCCATTTTTATGTTCTCCGCAGCCACTAGCTGTTAGTTGGGTTTTAGTCGTGTATGGCAACTTATAGTTGCTGCTTCTATCTTAGAAAGGTAATTTGATAACTTAGATGCGACTTTAGATAAACTAAAGAAATGAATCTTTATTTTAGAGAGCGATTCTCCTAAAACGTTACTCATCTCTAGAAAGTTCAACCCACGACTTTGCTCATCAGGATTTCTCCTCTTTAGCCAAGACGAGATTTTTCTATGAATCCCCACTTTTAGTTTTCGCCAGCTATAGGTAGACGGATAGTGAATGTACTACCCTGCCCTGGTTCAGATATGACATCGATTGTGCCTTGATGTGCTTCGATAATGTAGCGAGATAGATATAGTCCCAAACCACTACCAGAACGTTGGTGTTTCCCTTGACGAAATCGCTCGAATAATCTTGCCTGATCTGGTTTAGAAATTCCTGGCCCCGTATCTTGGATATCAATAGTCACATCTGCCGGAGTGAGATAGCAGTGAATATCTACAGAGCCTTTGTCTGTAAATTTGATAGCATTACCGATGAGATTTGTCAATACTCGTCGCAGTTCTACGCGATCGCCCATGATGGTGATTGCAGTTTCATCTCGATCAATATTTACAGCTAATCCTTTTTCTTCAGCTAAGGGAGTTAATTCTAGGGAAACTTCACTAACTAATTCCTGAATATTGCAGGGAGAAATTTTTAAGGTTTTACAGCCTGCTTCATGACGATAAACTTCTAGCAAGGTATTTACCATTTCCAGCAGGTCTTGATTGCTGCCGATCATGGTATCAATTATTTCTTGCAATTGTGGCGAAACTTCGCAAAATCTGCCTTCCAGCAATAATTTTAATACGCGGTTGGAGGCTACCAGCGGTATACGTAAATCGTGAGTAAAACGCGAGACAAAATCTGCTCGGAGGTTAGCCATCTGATCTCGTTCGTCGATACTATGTTTGAGGCGCAGGAGCGATCGCACCCGTGCATGTAGTTCATCAGGATCAAATGGTTTGCGAATGAAGTCATCTGCACCAGCATCGAGTCCTTCCACAACGCTAGACTGATAGTGAGCCGTGAGCAGCAGAATGGGGATAAATGGCAACGCCTGATTCTGTCGGACGCGGCGAGTAAATTCATAGCCATCGATCTCCGGCATCATCACATCTAAGAGAATTATGTCTGGGAGTAACTCCTCAACCATAGCCAGAGCAATTTTGCTATCTTCCACCAAGCTAATTTCATAGTCCTCATCTTCTAGGACTGCTTCTAACACCAGTAGATTGTCAAAAACATCATCGACAACGAGAATTTTATCTTTTTTGACAGTTTTAGTTAAAGACATGGCTAAATAAAAAAAAGAAGTGCTTGGCTATCGCTAGCAAATCTAGTAATAGCTTACTTCACCAGCGCTGAGATGATTAAGGATTCACATTTTCCTTTAAAGTTTCCCAAGTTTAATCTCTTTTTAAGTAATTAAACGTATACGTTATTGCAATATGCAGCACATAGCAATGTTGATTGCCTTTGGAGACATCGACCTCTGCGTGCTGGATAAATTCCTCCAAGTAAGTAGAGTCATGGAAAGAGAAAAACCAAGAAGTAATTATTGGAATCCTATTGGGTATCTTCCGTGGGAGGATGTCAGGGGATAAGGTTATGGCGTTAATTACATGAGGTATATCATAGTCTTCTCCTCTTGCTAAGGTGAAGGGGTTGGGGGTGGGGTTTTTGTACCTAACTCAAGCAAGAACTGCCATATTTATGTCTAATGGTAGATGAAGTTCAGGGAACAATACCAAAGGCATTGCTTTTTGTATAAGATACCGAATAGAAGAACGAGATTATTTTAATCTGTACTTTGAGATAAATAACAGTAAAGTTAAGCAACTATGAGTGAAATCAAGATCCTTGTGATTGAAGATCACAACCTGACAAGAATCGGTTTACGATCTGCCTTACAAACCCAGCCAGAGTTTAACATTGTTGGTGAAGCAGCCAATGCAACTGATGGCATCAAGCTTCTGAAAAGTCTCAAGCCGGATGTTGCTACTATTGACATTGGTTTGCCTGACATGGATGGTATTGAGCTAACACGCACATTTAGGCAATACCAAGCAGAGAATGAAGACTATACAACAAAGCTGCTAATTTTAACGATGCAGAATAGTGAACAGGCAGTTTTAGCAGCGTTTGCAGCAGGTGCAGATTCTTATTGCATGAAGGATATCGAAACTGAGAAACTAGTAGAGGCTGTGCAAACAACATACTCAGGTAGCTCGTGGATTGATCCAGCGATCGCAGACCTTGTACTACAACAAATACGTCAAGATTTCCCCGATGGCAGCAGAGGTGCCTCTGGAAAAAGAGTCTTGATTGAAGGTATTGACCCAGATACTGAGAAAAGTATAGTCAGCTATCCTTTAACTCACAGAGAAATGGATGTTTTAGAGTTGATTGTCGCTGGCTGTGATAATGCAGAAATTGCCAAAAGACTCTATTTAACAGTCGGTACTGTCAAAACTCATGTTCGAGGTATTCTCAATAAACTCTGTGTTGCTGACCGTACACAGGCTGCTGTCCGTGCTTTGCGGGCTGGATTAGTCCCGTGAGCAATTCAGAAGGCAGGAGGCAGGAGGCAGAAGGCAGGAGGCAGAAGGCAGGAGGCAGGAGGCAGAAGGCAGGAGGCAGAAGGCAGGAGGCAGAAGGCAGGAGGCAGAAGGGAACCCATGTTTAAAAAGGTGGGATTGAAGTAAGGACGCCAAGTTTTCTCGTGCTAGGCATCTCGACACAATTTTTTTTATACTAGTGGGCTGCTAGACCCACAACTAAAGTTTTTATTAATACTTCTTTCCTTCTGCCCTCTGCCTTTCTTTGTAAATAGCCATCATGAACTGCCTACACAAGACCAGATTATAATCTTTCTTCCCCAGTCCCCATTCCCTAAAAGCATTTAACCGGGACAAAGATTTATTAAGAAATTGTTACAAAGTTTAGTAGAATGACATAATTGACGAATAAGTATTTTTTCTCATATACATGATAGCGGATCAATTTCCTTGGCTTACCGCAATTGTCTTGCTGCCACTCGTTGCTTCCCTGCTTATCCCTGTGCTGCCTGATAAAGATGGCAAGCGCGTGCGGTGGTATGCATTGGGTGTAGGTATTGCAGACTTTGCATTAATGTGCTACGCCTTTTGGAAGCATTACGATGCCAGCAGTGCTAGTTTTCAAATGGTGGAAAATTATGCCTGGGTGCCTCAGTTAGGTTTTAACTGGGCGGTATCAGTTGATGGGCTTTCAGCGCCACTTGTGCTTTTAGCAGGATTTGTCACCACACTCTCGATATTTTCAGCTTGGCAAGTTGATCACCGACCCCGCCTTTTCTATTTTTTGATGCTGGTGCTGTATTCGGCACAGGTAGGGGTGTTTGTGGCCAAAGACTTGCTGCTATTTTTCATCATGTGGGAAGTAGAGCTGATTCCCGTCTACCTACTAGTCTGTATTTGGGGTGGGCAAAGGCGTCGTTATGCGGCTACGAAATTTTTATTGTATACCGCAGCAGCTTCTATATTTATTTTGGTAGCAGCCCTGGCAATGGGGCTATACGGCGGCGGTAATATGACATTTGACATCACCGCCCTGGCCAACAAGGAATATCCCCTTAGTCTACAACTGCTACTTTATGCAGGGTTGTTGATTGCATTTGGTGTCAAGCTTGCTGTTTTCCCCATGCATACTTGGTTGCCTGATGCTCACGGCGAAGCATCGTCTCCTGTGTCGATGATTCTGGCTGGTGTGTTGCTGAAGATGGGCGGATATGGACTAATTCGCCTAAATCTTGAGTTGCTTCCCGATGCACATATTTACTTTGCGCCGGTTCTAGCTATTCTGGGTGTTGTCAACATCATTTATGGTGCATTGAACTCCTTTGCTCAGACCAATATGAAGCGGCGTTTGGCTTATTCGTCGATTTCTCACATGGGGTTTGTACTGCTTGGGATTGCCTCATTCACTGATTTGGGAATCAACGGCGCAATGTTGCAAATGATTTCGCATGGTTTGATTGCATCGGTGCTGTTTTTCTTAGCGGGCGTTACTTACGATCGCACCCACACAATGGTAATGAAAGATATGGGCGGTATTGGTCAAGCCATGCCCAAAGTCTTTGCCCTGTTTACAATCGGAGCAATGGCATCCCTGGCGCTTCCCGGTATGAGCGGCTTTGCTGGCGAACTCTCGGTATTTGTTGGGATGACAAGCAGTGACGTTTACAGTTCGACTTTCTGCACCGTTACAGTTTTTCTTGCCGCAGTTGGAGTCATCCTTACACCGATTTATCTACTTTCCATGCTGCGAGAAGTGTTTTATGGTAAAGGTGCAGCACTCATCTGCGACATTAATAATGCAGGCTTGGAAAATCAAGAAGATGACGGAACAGTTTGTTTTGGTACAGACTGTTTCGTGCCAGAAGATGCAGTCTACGAGGATGCTAGACCCCGTGAGGTGTTTATCGCTGCCTGTTTTCTGCTGATGATTGTTGGCATTGGTTTTTATCCCAAGATGGCGATGCAGATGTACGACGTGAAGACAGTCGCAGTCAATGCTAATCTTCGCCAGTCTTATGCCATAGTCTCACAAACCAATCCCCAGATTTATGCAAAGGGACTCTTGGTTCCGCAAATTTCCGAGGTTGAGGTAGCGCCCGTTTTGGGAACTTTGAAGTAAGTTTTTTGACCACTAAGCTTGTCGAAAAGAGCGATGCCTACAACTAAGTACTACCCGTCTATAGCAGTCCTAAATCATTCGTGAACAATAAATAAGATCCCCGACTTCTTTGAGAAGTCGGGGATCTTAGTCTATCGATTTTCACAACTCATTTAGGATCACTATATGCGTTTTTATTAGGTTAAAAAACTAGCCTCAAAGTGATACCAATACATGGGATGCTAGTTGATGATTACTGAGTTTTACCAATGTCTGTTGTTTCTAGCATCACTGTTACCGTTCCCGCCACAACTGCGAATTTGGGGCCTGGTTTTGATTGCATCGGTGCAGCATTAAAGCTGTACAACGAGTTCAAGTTCACTCGCCTGGAAGAAGGCGGGCTAACTATTCATGTCACTGGTACAGAAGCTGAACGAGTCCAAACTGATGAGAGCAATCTCCTTTACCAAGCGTTTGTCAAGTTCTATCAACATATAGAGCAGACGCCGCCGACTGTGAAAATAGAGATTAAATTAGGTGTCCCGTTGGCGCGGGGTTTGGGTAGTTCGGCCACAGCAATCGTTGGTGGGTTGGTTGCTGCTAATCAACTTGAAGGTACGCCGATGAGTCAGTTGCAGGTGATGGAGTTAGCGATCGCAATGGAAGGACATCCTGATAATGTAGTTCCAGCTTTATTGGGAGGATGTCGTCTTGCTGCTACCAGTGGTACAGCTTGGGAAATTTGTGATGTCCCCTGGCATAAAGATGTTGTACCAGTTGTGGCTATTCCTAATTTTGAACTTTCTACTTCAGAGGCGCGGGGTGTTCTCCCCACTGAAGTGAGTCGGGCCGATGCGATTTTCAATACAGCACATTTGGGATTATTGTTGCGCGGCTTGGAAACTGGTAACGGACAATGGTTAAAGACAGCTTTGCAAGATAGATTGCATCAGCCATATCGCAAAGCTTTGATTCCTGGTTATGATGCTCTCAACATCGCAGCTGTTAGTGCTGGTGCTTATGGTATGGTAATTAGTGGTGCGGGGCCGACACTGTTAGCTTTGGCGGATAAATTACACTCAGAGGCTGTGGAGGCGGCGATGTTAGCTGCTTGGCAAGAAGAAGGAATTACAGCCGAGGTGCGATCGCTTTCTCTCGATACCCAAGGCGCAAAAAGCTTTTAATATTTTACTCAGCACTTAAAACTCGATTTATGGAGCAAACTCAGGCTGAAATAGCAGCACTTAACTCTCAAATTCAGATTCTTTTAGAAGAACGCGCTGCACTCACTACTAATAATGTCATCTCTGGCGAGAATGAATCACCCCAGGCAATGGTGGAAGCTTACCGCCGTCAAGCCAGAGAAAATGCCCAATTATCAGTTGAACTCCAGGGCATAGATGCAGCGATCGCCGCTTTGGAAGGCCAGATAAAACAAAAACAAACTAAATTAGTGCGTTGGGAAGGTCAATCAAAACAACTTATTCAACAGCAGCAGCTAGAGGAAGCGAAAGAAGTGGCACAGGTTCATGCTCAACGCATTAATCAACTAGCAAGTGAACTGGCGGCAGAAGTCCGTTTTCTTAAGGCTTGTGCCAATCAACTGAGTCCAATGTATTGGCAGATTTATTACAAACCCTTCATCACTGGATTCAAAACAATCTCTGTTCCCTATGTCCGCTCTGATGGGGAAGTTTGGACAATTGTCAACAGAATCATTTAATGCTTTAGATTCAGGAGGCAGGAGGTCGAACGCAAGAGCGTGTCGTAGACAAGGCAGTTCAAGAGAGAGGAACCCCTTTCAAGGGTAGCAGAGCTATTTCATTCGATCTCTTAGATATTTTGTCAAGTGTATGAGTCAGAAATTTGCTTGATTGGAAAAAAGAAAAGCTACCACCTCAACGAGTAAATTTCAGTGCGAACGCGATTTTCTTGCCCAATCAGGTTTTTTAGTCACCTGACTTTTTTGCTTGAAACACTTGTAAATCATAGCCTTTTAGGGAATGAAACACCCTTGAAAGGGAACCCTACCACCTAGGGCGTGTTTTCAAACTCGTATATCCTATAAAAAAAGGCGATCGCTGTCTAGTCATGATCAACCGAGGAGACTTAAGTAACTAGCAGTAGGAGAGGTTAAAATCGTTACTACCATCAGAAAAACCGCGAACAGGCAAGCCTAATCATGACCAGACGCTCGTTCCTCGCTAACGCTACGCTATCGTAGGGTTGTGAGTGGCATTCTCTGGATACTGAGAACAGGAGCAGCGTGGCGAGACCTCCCAGAACGTTATGGAAAGTGGGAGAGTATTGCAACGCGGTTTTATCGTTGGCAAAAGGCGGGAATTTGGCAGCAAATCTTAGAACACCTGCAAGCGCTCGCCGATTAACTACATAATTACCTTCGCCGCCGTGGTATCCGCCTCACCATTCCACGACTCTCAAATGAACCACGACGCGGCCCTTTTAACCGTGAAATCTACCGTCAACGCAACATTGTCGAACGCGCTATCAACAGACTCAAACAATTTCGCCGCATCGCCACCCGATATGATAAACTTGCAGCCAATTATACAGCTATGATTACGATCACCTGCATTTTGTTGTGGTTATAGTTTGAAAACACGCCCTAGTCCAATTGAGATCCAGCTTGCTCCCGTAACTTCTGTGTGAACGCACGAAAGTGGTTGTATTTGTTTGAGATTAGAAAGTGGAATATACAAGTAAATATTATGCTTAGTCAATTACCGAATTGCATTACTAGTCCTTCGTGGTGGCAACTGATAAAGTGGATTGCCGATCCGATTGGATTTCAGCAAAAGTATAGTCAAAAGTATGGAGACATTTTTTCCATGCGACTGAGCGGACTGGGTTCTTATGTAATTCTTAGCCATCCCCAGGCCATTCAAGAAATTTTCAGTCAAGATTCTAAATTTGATGTTGGTCGTGGTAATAAACTTGCAGAGCCTCTGATTGGGCGAAATTCTCTTATGTTAATAGATGGTGCCCGCCATCGACGAGAACGAAAATTATTAATGCCCCCCTTTCATGGAGAAAGGCTACAGGCCTATGGTCAACAAATCTGCTTAATTACCGAGCAAATCGCCAGTCAATGGCAAATCGATCAACCTTTTGTAGCTCGGTCTGCTATGCAGAAAGTGAGTCTAGAAGTAATTTTACAAATTGTCTTTGGTTTAAGTGAAGGGGAACGCTATCAACTAATTTTACCTCTCCTTACTAGTTGGTTGAATATGACTGATTCTCCTTTGCGTTCCAGTATGCTATTTTTCCGATTCTTACAACAAGATTGGGGAAAATGGACTCCTTGGGGGCAGATGAAAAGTAGACAAAACTCTATTTATCAGCTACTTCAAGCAGAAATTGAAGAGAAAAGAACAAAGAACAATCAGAACCAGGGCGATGTTCTGAGCTTGATGATGGCAGCACGGGATGAAAATGGGCAAGCAATGACCGATGATGAATTAAAAGATGAATTGCTCACAATTTTATTTGCTGGACATGAAACTACTGCAACAACGCTAGCGTGGGCTTTCTATCAAATTCACCGAAATCCAGATGTCCTCTTAAAATTGCAGCAGGAACTTGACAGCTTGGGAGAAAATCCAAACCCGATGGAAATTGCCCAACTTCCTTATTTAACCGCAGTTTGCCAAGAAACCCTGCGGATGTATCCAGTCATTCCAGGGCTTTTCCCACGCATTACCAAATCATCCATAAATATTGCAGGATACCAGTTTCCTCCTGACACAACTTTAATGGCAAGTATCTACCTCCTGCATTATCGGGAAGATTTGTATCCTAATCCTCAACAATTTAATCCGGAACGTTTTTTAGGACGGCAGTATTCCCCTTGGGAGTTCATTCCTTTTGGTGGTGGAAGTCGGCGATGTTTAGGATATGCCCTAGCTTTGTTAGAAATGAAGTTAGTCTTGGCAACCATTTTATCTAATTATCAACTTGCATTGGTGGAAAATAAACCTCTTAAATTGCAAAGACGTGGGTTTACCCTTGCTCCTGAAGGTGGAGTTCGGATGATGATTAAAAAACGAATACACAGATTGTAAGGACATAAGAGCGATTCTATAAATTTTGAAAGTCATTCTGGATAAAAGTTAGTTTTTTTTGCTTGGGAGGAACTGACCTTTTAGCGATCGCAATCTGTTCCGAAAAATCACCCCATCCATTCAGTCCACTGCGGCGCATCTTACAAGGAATCATTGCCTCAGACGAAATAGTAATATTGAGGTGTAAGAACTGGCATATTCCTGATAGTTATAAAAATCAAATGAGCGTTAAGAGTATTAGTTTAAAAAATATTAAAGTTCAACAAAACAGCATATTACAGGAAATTTTTACTTTATCTTCAAATCTTAATTATGATTACACTCAAATACAACAACTAAATCAGACTTTAATTCAAACAGCAACAAAAATTGAAAACATCTGTTCTCATCAACAAGCAACGCCATCAAATCTGACTACTTTATCCCGTAAAATCTACTCATGGGTCAAGTTTTTGACAGATGAACAATATCTACAACTTCACCTGAAAACTACTGGCTATTTGTTGGAAAGTGCTAAACAACTTCTTGGTATACATGGTCAAAAATCATTTAAACTAATGATTGAAATAACTAATTTAGCTGGGCTATATCAGGTTAGAAAGTCTGCTAGCACAGCGAAGATTATAATTAGTGAGGGGTTTATAAATGCACCAAAAGCAGTTTTGCAAGCGTTAGTGGAATCTGCTCTTTTTGGCAAGAGTCAAGATAATACACGACTCATCAGGTCATTTGCTAGTACAGAAGAATACATTGCTGTATTGTTAGAGCTTGATTTGATTGCCGAGGTAGTTGCAGAAAATCCGCAAGGCAAGTTTTATAATCTAAATGAGTTATTTGATAAAGTCAATCATGAATATTTCGCAGCAAGTCTTGCCAAACCACGTTTAGCATGGAGCCGAGTTAACACTTACCGTAAATTCGGACACTACGAGTCAGCCAGAGACAGAATAGTGATGAGTTTGACCCTAGATGATGCGAAAGTACCTGGGTTCGTAGTTGAGTTTGTGTTGTATCATGAATTGTTGCACAAGTACCACGGCACGAAGTGGGTTAAAGGAAGAAGAATGGTTCACACTAAAGAGTTTCGTATTAGTGAAAACCAGTTCAAATTTTATAACGAAGCATCAAGATGGTTAGACAAATTAACAAGAATTGAAACATCTGAATTTTTCTTTAAGTAAAAACTTGATTTAGGATATCATTGACTTGCCAAGAATTATAATAAACGCAGCTATGAGAAACTTCGTTATAATCAACATCAAGGCAATTTTCGGCATTTTCTAGCCTACCGATTGGATCTTTTCTTTCGACTATTGATATTTGTTCGCCTTCAGCTTCAATAATTGCTTTTACTCTCGATTCTGTCAGGTTATTGGGAGAGAGGGAATCTATTGATAAGCCTGTATCTATAACAATATTTGACAAAAGGATAAACTGACTTACATCCATAATCCGTACAAAATACTAAGCAATTGTTTTTGACGTAAATATTAGTAATTCTCATTGTATAATTCCATCTTTTTTATCGGCTTGCAATATTTAGTTGACAAATACAATATGATTATTTGAATTAACCAAGCAAAAAATAAACTCCCAAGCAAACACAAGAACAGCTTGAAAAGCTCTTGCCACAAAAAATTGTCTTTGTCCAATATCTTTTCCAAGTGGGTGAACCTATCGGTTAAATTAAGCCTTGTTTTAATTGAAAATATTGTAGAGTACAGAATTGTCCTAAGTATTGCCCTACGCAACTC
>NZ_JBDNJQ010000080.1:0-36172 GCF_051172895.1 Nostoc sp. CALU 1950
GCCTCCCAGAATGGGTTCCCAGCCTCCAGGCTGGGAACCAGTCAGAACAAGGGCTGTATCTTTTCTTAGTGCCATTCGATCAATGACAAATGACAAATGACTAATGACTAATGACCAATAACTAATGACTAATGACTCTTTTTAAAAAATATGAACTTTTTTGATAAATTGAATGGAAATATCTTGCAAAATCAAAGCTTACTATTTGTAGGACTTGATCCAAATCCAGAAATGATGCCTGTGCGTTATGAATCTGAAGAACTCATTGCTGGTTTGGAGAAGTGGTTACAATTCATTATTGCTGAAACTGCTGATTTCGTTTGTGCTTATAAACCAACACTTGGCTTTTACGAAGCGTTAGGTATTCCAGGTTTAGAACTGCTGTACAAAACTTTAGCAGCTATTCCAGCCCACATCCCAGTTATTTTAGATGCCAAACACAGCGACTTAAATACTAGTACTATTTTTGCTCGGACTGTGTTTACAGAATGGCAAGTGGATGCAATCACTCTCAGTCCCTACACAGGACAAGATCATGTAGCACCTTTTTTGGTCTATCCTGATAAAGCGGTGTTTATTTTATGCTGTACTTCTAATCCAGGTGCAGAAGCTTTACAGCAATATCCTACAAAGGAATCACCTCTTTATTTACAGGTGGTAAAAGAATCAAAAACTTGGGGAACTCCAGAACAATTGGGTTTGGAAGTGGGAACTACAAATCCTGAAGTTTTAGCGCTTATTCGAGCGATCGCGCCGGAACGAATTATTATGGCGCGTAGCATCTGGGCCGAGGGTCAAAATCTAAAGCAAATTTTAGAAGTAGGCTTGAATGCTAACGGTGATGGTTTGCTGATTCCTGTTCCTCAAGATATGTTGGGAAACACACAACTATCTGAGCAAATCCAGTCTCTACGCGCAGAAATTAATCAAATAAAAGCTGAAATTATTCACGAAAATTCCACATGTTCTGTGTGGTTTCCTGATGTTTGTTTGCTCAATCAGCATCCCCACCAGGATTTGATTTTACAACTTTATGATATTGACTGCATTATGTTTGGCAGCTTTGTCCAAGCATCGGGAGCTATATTTCCTTATTACATCGACTTACGCAAAATTATTTCCAACCCTCAAGTTTTTAATCAAGTTCTCACAGCTTATGAGGATATTTTGAAAAATCTGAATTTTGATAGGTTAGCAGGTATTCCTTATGGTTCTTTACCTACTGCGACTGGTTTAGCTTTGCGCCTTCATTGTCCAATGATTTTCCCTCGTAAAGAGGTAAAGGCACACGGAACTCGGAGAGTAATTGAGGGTAACTTTCACCCTGGTGAAACAGTTGTGGTAGTTGATGATATTCTCATCAGTGGCAAAAGTGTTATGGAAGGGGCAGGAAAGTTAGAATCAGCAGGATTAAATGTTAATGATATTGTGGTATTTATCGACCATGAACAAGGGGTAAAAGCTAGATTACAGCAAAATGGTTATCGTAGTCATGCGGTTTTAACTATTTCAGAAATTACTAATACTCTGTATCAAGCAGGGCGAATAAATGAGGAGCAATTTTTAGCTTTTGCTGAAAGTTAAAATTTGGAATAGTAGGGATGGGGAAAGATTTTTCTTATCTATTTCCCCTTGGGCATATTTAGTTCTCAGGTTCAATGTAGTAATTAGAATAATTTTGATTTTAAAATTAACTATGAATTTTTCACTGAATCAACTACTTAGATGGTTAATTTTTACGCTACTATTTCCTCTAGCTTTTCTTAATGGTTGGCTATTATTTTTACTGGTTAAAAATTTTCAACCTGTCGTAACAATTCTTGTCTTGGCTACTTTGCTGGCATTCGTTTTAAACTATCCTGTTTCAATTCTCCAAAAGCGAGGACTAAAACGTGGCTATGCTGTAGCATTAGTTTTTATATTAGCATTGATAATTGTTGTTGCTTTGGGTATCACTTTACTGCCCATTATTTTAGAGCAGTTTAATGAGATGGTTAAAGTATTTCCCCAATGGATTGATTCTAGCGAAGAAAAACTTCAGATTGTAAATGAATGGTTTTTTAGACATAGAATAAATGTGAATTTAAGTCATTTATTAGTACAAATTAATGACCAATTACCCAATGAATTAGAGTTCATTTCAGATAAACTTTTAAGCATTATTATAGATACAATTGATAGTGTTTCTGAGGCGTTAATCATAGTAGTGCTGACTTTTTACCTATTGTTAGATGGCCCAAGAATTTGGGAGGGTATATTTAAGAAGTTACCTGGAAGTCTAGCTCAACAGGTAAGCCAGTCTATTCAGCAAAACTTCCAAAATTATTTGATTGGTCAGGGAACTTTAGCTTTGCTGATGGGTGTTTCAATAACATTATTGTTTTTAGGTTTTCAAGTCCAGTTTGCTTTACTGTTTGGTTTGGGAGTTGGGCTTTTGAGCTTAATTCCCTTTGGTGATGTCGTCAGTCTTGTTGTAATAACTTTCATCATAGCCACACATAACTTTTGGTTAGCAGTAAAGGTTTTTGCGGTAGCTGTTGTCATTGACCAGTTAATTGATCAGGCGATCGCACCACGTCTTTTGGGTAAAATTACTGGCATTAGACCAATATGGGTATTAATTGCTTTGCTTGTCGGAACTAATGTTGGTGGAGTTTTAGGTTTACTAGTCGCGGTACCTACAGCTGGTTTTATCAAAGATGTAGCAGATGGGTTTTCTAAATCTAGTGATTCCGATAATGCTGTTAATGGTGAAGCAGCATCAGAATTGTTGGCAGAAGAATCAATCTCGCCATGAGTCAATCTTTTTTTGGCGAAGGTATTACAAAAACCTGAGTCGATAAAATAGGCTCAGGTTTCCATAAGCTTACGAGAACTGGAAGACAGAACTGTTGTTTGGATCAATATTTGTACTAATGTCAGCTTGGGTAAAGGTAGTACCAAAGAGGGTGAACAACAACTGTCCAGTACCAAAATCTGCATTATTAGCGATGCCATCTCCTAATCGGAACTGACTATTACCGTTGACAATACGCACATCTATTGCAGCAATACCACCGAAAGAAAGGATATCTCCCCCTGTTCCTGTTACAAAGTCGTTGATTCGGTCTTGACCATCACCCAAGTTATAGCGAATGGTATCGCTGCCATTTCCTCCGGTAAGTGTGTCATTGCCAGCGCCACCATTGAGGTAGTCATTACCTCCAGCACCGGTGAGATTGTCAGCGCCAGCACCACCAAACAAAGTGTCATTTCCGCCGCCACCAAACAGAGAATCAGCGCCTAAACCGCCGTCTAGATAATCATTCCCTGCATTACCAATTAAGGTGTCATTCCCTGCAAAGCCAAAGAGATTATCGTTGCCGCTGCTTCCGGTGAGGGTGTTGTTAAATTCATCTCCAATATCTAGACCAATTGCATCATCTGCGATCGCACCTGTAAGATCCGCTCCCACGAAAATGGCATCAGTGAAATTTGCTTGAGACAGGTTAGTGTTTCTCAGGTTGGCATCTGTGAAATTTGCACCAACAGCCAATCCATTAAAAGAAAAACCTTCTGCGTTGGCTTGGGTAAAGTTAGCTCCACTCAAATCAGTATCAGCAAAGTCAGCCCCACTCAGGTTTGTTACTGTAACATTGCCATTGGCATCTCTAAAGGAACTAAAATCAGCACCAGTTAAAATCAAATCTTCTGCGGAAACGTTGCTGAAATTCGCGCCACGAAAACTAACATTGCCTAACTGTGTTGGATTTAGTAGTTCTACATCACTGATGGAGAGATCACTGAAATTAGCCAGATCAAAAATAGAGTTTTGTAAGGTAAAATCGGTCAAGTTTGTCAGACGAAAGTCAGCACCCGTTGCATCGACGTTGACCAAAATAGTACTATCCAACTCAGCCTCTAGAAAGCTGGCATTCACGAGCGTTGCACCTGTAAAGTCAGCGGCTTTTAGCTTCGCCTTAAATAAATCGGCTCCCGTGAAGTTAGCACCTCTCAGGTTGGGGCGCTCAGATTGTTCACCACTGAGATTAGCTTCCCGCAAATTAGCATTAGTCAGGTTAGCGTTTGATAGATTGATGAATTTCGTGTTAATCAGCGACAGATTAGCCTGTCTCAAATTGGCTCCACTGAAATTGACATTTTCTAATGTCGCCTTGAACAAATTAGCTGGTTGAGAAAAGTTATTATTAGGGGCAAAAATTGCACCAGATGCATTTACGTTAAATAGCTTTGCTTCTTCAAAGTTAGTGCCTCGCAGCCCTGTATTGACGAATTGAACATTTGTAAGGGTAGCTTTGAAAAAATTGGAGCCATTTAAGTTTTGACCGTTAAAATTGTTTCCGACTAGGCTCTGTTCACTAAAGTTGAAAGCTGTCATATTATGCTCCTCAAAAAAAATTAAGCGGTTTCAAAGTTAAGGAATCAAGCTGGTTTTTGTACTTCAACTTGTTGTTGAGAAGTTTGTTGTTGCAGTTGCTCTTGTAACCAAGAAGAGAAAAGTTCGTTGAGCAACCGTTGCTGCATAGGTTCGTTAAGTTGGGCTGGTATCAGCTTTTCCAGCCGCACAATTACCCACCAATCTCCGATGTGGGTTGGTGGCGATACCTGCTCTGGTTGGCTGATGGCGAGGATTCGGGCTAGTTTGGGATGGGGTGTACTCAATGCAACTGGCCCCACTAAGCCACCAGCCTGAGCTTCTCCACCTTGAGAGTATTGCCTTGCAATTTCAGCAAAGGACTGTTCACCTTCTACAAGACGGAAGTAAAGTTCTTGAGCAACAGCCGCATCCCGAAGGCGAATTAAAGAGTAGATAACATGATCAAGCTTTGGCTTGAGTTTGTAAAAGTGGGAGTCTAATTTACTACCCCAAGTGGCTTGTTTAAACTTTTCAATTCTCAGGTTACGGGTTGCTAAATCTAAAAATTGTGTTTCAGTTATGTTCTGCTGCTGCAACCAATTTTGACGTTCAGCTTCTGATGTCAATTGATGCTGTTTGCACAAGTCTTGGTAACACTTGGCTTCTTCTTCTGGTGTGCAGCTAAAGGGTGCGATTGCTTCATCAATCAAAAGTTCTTCCCGGAGCTTTGATAGCAGTTGGTATCGATTCAAGAGAGGGATAATATCTTGAGTTGTTACCGTCTGGTTATGCACTTGTAAGAGTGTTGTTGATGAATTTGAGTGATTATGTTGAGTCGTGGTAATCAGTTCTAACTGAGCTTTTTTATGTAGAGAAATTAGATTACTGCTCTGATTTTCTTGCTGTTGTATCCATTGCAAATGTTGGGGTAATAACTGCGACAAGTTATAGCGCTCTAAGATTGTTTCCCTGGCTTTGACCCTGATTGAGGCCATTTTGTCTGGATGGGTGAGTGCTTCTGTAATGCGATCGCAAATTTCCTGGGGTGAAAAAAAGTCTACCAACAGACCATTAACACCATCTTGGATCACCTCAGTTACGGGAGCAGTTTTGGAAGCTACCAACAAACAACCTACAGATAAAGCCTCCAACATTGACCAAGACAAGACAAAGGGACGAGTGAGATAAACATGGACAGAAGAAGCTTGGAGAACTTGCAGGTATTCAGAATAAGGTAGCCAACCTGTAAAGTGAACTCTGCTCAGATCAAGATCATATTTTTCCAGCATCACCTCTTTGTAGGTTTTGCCATCAGGTAGTTGTTTGCCGTAAGCTACACGGTTTTCTCCCACAATTACGACATGGCAATGCGGACGTTGTTGTTGGAGTAAAGCCACCGCCTCGATAAACTGGGGAAATCCCCGATAAGGCTCCATACCCCGCGCTACATAAGTGACGATTTCTTTGGCGTGAGAAAGGTCTAGATTGATGCGTGGGAGAATTAACTTTGCTCCCGGTTTGGGGCAAAAGAATTCTGTGTCAATGCCATCATGAAGGACATTGATTTTATTGTGATATTCCGAGGGAAATTGCTGACGCTGCCAATAGGTGGGAGAAAGACCGCGATCGCAACTATATAAATCCTGTAGAATCGGAGCATTTTTAATCCGAATCCGGGCTTTATCGTCAGCGCTTAAGGGTTCGCTGCGATCGAAATCTGCATCGGAGCCATGAGCATGATAAAACCACTCGAAATAGCATAGTAATTTGGCATCGGGAAAAATATCTTTGATGAATAAAGTCGGGCCCCAACCCGAATGACCATAGACTACATCGGGAATAAATCTTCGGGCTTTGAGTTTTTCTGCCAGCCTATAAACACTTTGACCCTGAAGGACAGCATTTTCTAGAGGTCTAACATAGTGATGAGTTTCGGGACGAGCTTCTCGTGTAGGGCTATAGATGACCTTATTAACACCTGGTAAATGATCTTCCTGACGAGTAGTTCCAAAGAATACTTGGTTATCTTTGTCTTTGGCTAAAGCAGCAGCTACATGGCGAAATTGGGCAGGAAAATTTGGATGCAGAAATAAAATTCGCATTGCTCTTTGATTATTAGTAGTTCTCTAAGGGAACTTGGCGGGTAAAGAGTAAAGGGTAAAGGGTAAAGGTGGAATGGCACTAAGTTAAGCTGAAAGGTAAGCGGCGTAGGGATTGCAGAGGGGCAGGGGAGCAGGGGGGCAGAGGGGAATTTCTAAATATCTGAACGCAATGCCTAAAATTTCTTCTTTCTCCCCTGCTCCTCTGCACAAGAGCTGCCTCAACGATTTTCCCTTTTCTTAGTGCCATTCGGTAAAGGTGAATGGCACTAAGAAAAGATAACTGGTTCCCAGCTTCCAGGCTGGGAATCCATTCTGGGAGGCTCTGCCTAGGCTGTTGACTCTGTACCTTTTAGCCCACAAGACTTCATGCAGAAATTGTGTTTTTTATTTTGGCGTAAAGATGGCTGTTGCGGGCGCTTTCACACAAGCAAAAACCAGCACAAATAATTTTTCGGTAATTCCCAAAAAAATAGCCAAAATCAACAGCCTAGGCTCTGCCTCCAGTAGCTTGAATTGAGGCAGAGCCTCTTTTAAATACATTCCCAGCCTCCAGGCTGGGAACGAGACGACACAAGCCTTTGGGCTTTTCTTAGTACAATTCGGGTAAAGGTGTTTTATCCCTTTCCTCAATCTTCACCCTGCATTTTTGGGTTGGCTGACTATTAGTCTCCTGCCGTCTTCAACTATAAAGACAGCAGGAGAGATAAAATTGAAACAATCAACCCCAAAAGTGGCTCAGTACGTTATCGTGACGCTGCGGCTGCTTTGTTGATTTTCTGGGTACTATCAGGTGTGTGCTACTTGGCTGGTACCCAAGTACACCGCCTGGTTACCCATTTCTTACGATAGAAAATCGAATTCTGTGATCAGTGCAGGAGCCACGTTAATTACGGTCGCTAACAGTTCGCCAGTTTCAGCAATAGAAATCCGACTACTAGCTTGACCATTAATAACAACACGGCTGATTGTGAGTTCCTCAAACGGTAAGTCAACCTCGAAGAAATCTACACCATCCTGGAAGTCAGTGATAATGTCGCCTACAGGAGCAGGTACAGGTGGCTCGCCGGGATCTGGTACTTCAAACCCTACTTCTTCCAACACAAATATGTCAGTACCCGCACCGCCAGTCAGGGTGTCGCGTGCGGTTTGACCTTCCTCGGCGTCTTGTCCACCGAAGAGGGTGTCATTACCAGCACCACCTACAAGGCTATCAACTCCTGTTCCACCATCAAGATTGTCATCACCACCTTGACCCAACAGGGTATCATCGCCAGAACCGCCCACTAGGGTGTCAAAACCATTCCCACCTAAAAGGGAGTCGTCGCCGTCAAATTCTTCGGGCCCACCTTCTAAGAAGTCAGCTTCAGCGCCGCCTTGGAGAGTGTCATTGCCAAGACCACCATTGAGGGTGCTACTGCCAAGACCACCATTGAGGCTATCACTACCATCCCCACCATCGAGGGTGTCAAAACCATCCCCACCTAAGAGGATGTCATCACCACCTAAACCATCGAGGAAGTCATCGCCGGTTCCGCCATCTAGGAAATCATTGCCACCACCACTTAAGCTATCAGCATCGCCTTGGAGAGTGTCATTACCATCTCCACCAAAAAGGGTATCAGCGCCAGCCGCACCCAAAGTATCATCACCGATAAGGAAATCATCACCGCCTAAACCATCGAGGAAGTCATTGCCAGCTCCACCATCGAGGGTGTCGCCTTCGATAAAGCTGTCACTGCCAATCAGGGAGTCAGCGCCTGCACCACCGTTGAGATTGCTCTTACCGAAACTGTTATTAGCAGTTGTCAGAGTGTCATTACCAGCTCCGCCGAACAGAGTATCCTCGAAGCCACCAAAGAGCAAGTCATTACCAGCGCCGCCATCGAGGAAGTTTTTCTCATCAAGAACATCGTCCTCACTCTGCCCACCATAGAGGGTGTCATTACCGCCCTCACCAAAGAGGGAGTCCTCGCCAGCATCCCCAAATAGTCTGTCAGCACCGGCTCCACCAAACAGAGTATCCTTATCTTCCCCACCTCGAATGAGGTCATTCCCACCTGATCCCAATAACAGATCATCACCAGCAAAGCCGCGAATCGTGTCAGCTGCACTGGTACCTTGAAGGGTATCGGAATCGGGTGTTCCATTTCTAATTGCCATAAATTAATCCTTGCTTTTGGGTTTCAAAAAAGTATTTGGCTTGTTTACAACTAAGTTAGTTGTTCTAATTCTCATCACTCCCCCTCTCCCAAGTTTGAGAGAGGGGCGATTAAGAAATGATGAGAAGATATTGGAAGAGATCATCAAACTTAAACTGCATAGCTACATGATTAAGCATTTGCAAATCACATCCTTTGTTTGAGTTGCTTGAACAATCACAATGTCATTCGTGAATCATTAATAGCTGTGTATTTTTGGTAATACGAAATTGTCAGAGATATTATTTTGTTGACAAAATAATATTCCTGGCTCACCTAATGTTTACCAGAGATTTCATTGCCTTCATTTAATGTTGTAAATGAAGTTATAAAAAAATATCTTTGGCAACTTGGTATAATGCGGCATCACAAAAATGGACAGTTGTAGCTTCTGCTAACAATTAGAAGCAACAATGACCACAATTCAAATATGATGCGATCGCACACCTTTACTGATCACCTTCTTAAAGTTAAGTTTCACTAACCAGAACTCCCATTTTGGATGAGGTAAAGGTAAAGGTTATGATTTCGACTTTAGGTAAATAGGTCTTTTAACCTTTGATTTCTTTCGAAAACAAAGTGTGCGTCAACCTTATTTGGTGATGCATATTCTGTGTAGGACATATACTAGTTAGCAACTTAGCCACAATAGTAAATCATGACCGCACAGTTATTTGATTCGCCTGATTCATTTCACAATCCGAATTTACATGATTACGTTTTTCCAGTTAGCTTATAAATCGATACACCACTGAACACTAGCCGAGAGCCGAGATCGATACACCACTGAATACTAGCCGAGAGCCAAGATTGATAATGAGAACTGTAGGGCTTTTAATAAGATCACTATCAGACAATAATGATCTTTTGCATTAATAGCTGCACGAACACTCTTATGCAAGCAAGAAAAGCTGCTGACTTTTCTCCAAGTACCAGAATTTTCACTCCGAAGTTTCAAAAACTTCTTAATCTGTAAAAACTTCTGACTACACCTGATGATATTTATGACGATGGATTAGTAAGCACAATCAAATTTTCATCCATGTTACATATATTTGTATAGTAAGTTATTTCTGTCAATATAGGTATATAAAGTTATGCCTAAAGACAGAGAACAGAACTATTTAATAAATTTTTTGCAGCATTTTATACTAGTTTTTAAACACATTTTTTTATTTTTAAAGAGTAAAATAGTCGCATAAATTTTGCCGAAATCGACTAAACTAAATGCGTGTTTAGCTATTAAGTAAAACGACAATGCATACAGAGGGTGACAAAATGGTAAAAATTATTTCCCAAAAAACCACATGGATTTTTGTTAGTTAAAAATTTTACTTAATAACAAAAAATCTATGTTTAGGCTTTATTTATGTCAACTCTGGTAAGTGGGTGAAGTTATTACTCAATAGATGTTGATGGATTTTGCTTAACTTTAATATATTCTCAAATTTATGATGAAAATGCAAGGACAGATAAGACATTTAAGCAGCTAGTTATCACGAAATAAATAGGAGGGCACGAATAAACATAAGTATAATAAAGATAGGTAAACGACGCTAAAAGCATATTTGCTGGTGGTTTGAATCCTTTACTTCTATCTTGTTTTAACGACAAATATTTACTTTAACATCTTGAAAAGAAGGCAATATTTTGTAAATTAGTGGTCAATTGCAAGTTTAAATAGTCTATTATTTTATTTTTTGAGATTAAAATAAGGGCTAAAGATTACTTCATTAAGCTAATTAGGCGGACAGTATATAAGTGGTCAAATTTATAGCACGTTAATGCAGGAGTCTTGAGAACTAACTGTATTGCCCCCGTGTGTTGTTGTATCCAAAAAAATTGCTTGAAGAAGGCAGGAGGCAGAAGGAACAATTAGGCGGGGTTTTAGACTCTTGTTCCCTTTGATCACTCTCTGTGAGCTGGAAGCAGTATTCCCTTCTGCCTTCTGCCTCCTGCCCTCTGCCTTTCTTGATAAAAAAAGCCCCCGGTATTTCTACCAGGGGTGAAAGATATAATACCATTTCACTTTATGTTTGTCGGAGATGCCCCTGCTTGTGCCTCTACTTAGATGAGAGGCTAGAGATTTCTCAAATATTACAACAAAAAGTGATCGGGTATAAAATTAGCCAACATTTGCTAAGAGTAATTCTCGTTTTTCTAATTTTTGCACTCTCACCTTAGAGTCATCATCAACATCGACAAGCGCTGTGTCTCCATCTGTAATTTCACCAGACAGCATTGCTTCAGCGAGAGAATCTTCTAAAAGGCGCATAATTGCCCGACGTAATGGCCTAGCACCATAGCTGGGATTGTAGCCTTCTTGTACTACAAGTTCTTTGAAGCGATCGCTAACTTCTAAGATAATTCCCTTTTCTGTCAAGCGCTTAGAAACTTCTTTAAGCATAATCTCAGCAATTTGCTTCACTTCATCCCTAGAAAGCTGGGTGAAGACGATAATTTCATCGAGACGGTTAAGGAACTCAGGACGGAAGTAAGCTTTCAATTCTTCATTTACCAAGGTGCGGATGCGGTTATAACTAGCGTCGGCTTGAGTATCAAAGTCAAAGCCTAAACCACTACCACCTTTTTCAATCACCTTAGAACCGATGTTGGAAGTCAAAATGATCAGCGTGTTCTTGAAGTCAACTTTCCGACCTTTGGCATCAGTAAGATGACCGTCATCCAAGAGTTGCAGCAGCATATTGAATACATCGGGGTGTGCTTTTTCGATTTCGTCGAATAGCAACACTGAGTAGGGTTTCCGCCGCACGGCTTCTGTAAGTTGTCCACCTTCGTCGTATCCGACATAACCAGGAGGCGAACCAATTAACTTGGCGACCGTGTGACTTTCCATGTATTCGGACATATCTAGCCGAATCATCGAGTCTTCCGCACCGAAGAAGTAGGAAGCTAGTGCCTTCGCCAATTCTGTTTTACCGACTCCAGTAGGGCCAGAGAAGATAAAGCTAGCAATGGGACGATTGGGATTTTTCAAGCCGACACGAGCGCGACGGATACCGCGAGATACAGCCGAGACTGCTTGCTCTTGTCCGATAAGCCGTTGATGCAGAGTATCTTCTAGGTGCAGGAGCAACTCTGACTCAGATTCAGTGAGCTTGTTGACTGGTACGCCAGTCCAAGAGGCAACGATTTGAGCGATGTCTTCTTCATCAACTACAGTCGAGTTGACAGGTTGCTCACTTGATGTGAAGGTTGCTTGCAGTTGTTCTGCAAGTTTTAATTCTTGGTCGCGCAGTTGTGTAGCTTTGTCAAAATCTTGGACTCTGACTGCTGCTTCTTTTTCTTTGGTAACGCCAGCGAGTTCACGCTTGAGTTCTTTGTTAGGAGAACTTTGAGAGTTCCGCAGACGAACGCGAGAACCAGCTTCATCAATCAAGTCTATTGCCTTATCTGGCAAGAAGCGATCGCTAATATAGCGGTCTGATAATTCTGCTGCTGCCACAAGTGCCGCATCCAAAATCGTGACTTTGTGGTGTTGTTCATAAGCACCGCGCAAGCCGTAAAGAATTTGTACGGTTTCTTCTACTGAGGGTTCGCCAACCTTAATCGGTTGGAAACGACGCTCTAGGGCGGCATCGCGTTCGATGTGCTTCCGATACTCATCAAGGGTAGTTGCGCCGATGCACTGGAGTTCACCTCGTGCTAAGGCAGGTTTAAGGATGTTGGCTGCATCCAAGCCACCTTCTGTACCACCAGCGCCGACCAAGGTGTGAATTTCGTCAATCACCAAGATGATATTGCCCACAGTGCGGACTTCTTCCACGACTTTTTTGATCCGTTCTTCAAAATCGCCACGGAAACGAGTTCCAGCAACCAATGACCCCATATCGAGGCTGATAACTTGCTTGTCCTGTAAGGTTTCGGGAACATCCTGGTTGACAATCCGTTGAGCTAGACCTTCTGCGATCGCAGTTTTACCAACTCCTGGTTCTCCAATCAACACTGGGTTATTCTTAGTGCGGCGACCGAGAATTTGGATTGCCCGCTCAATTTCTTTCTCGCGGCCAACTACGGGGTCAAGTCTGCCTTCTTGAGCTAATTTGGTCAAATTTCTGCCAAATTCTTCCATAGTTAGCGGTTGAGTGCGCTTTTGACTACCACTACCACTACCAGCGAAAGCCGGTGCATTTTCACCCAAACGGCGAACTATGGCACTGCGGACAGCCTTGAAGTCAACCCCTAGATTTTGCAGTACTTTGGCGGCGACACCTTCACCAGCCTCGGTTAATCCTAAGAGTAAGTGTTCAGTGTTAATGTAATTCTGTCCTAGACTATGAGCTTCTTTAAACGATTGCTCGAAGAGGCTTTTCACCTTAGGAGTAAAAGGAATTTCTGGTGGTACAAAGCCAGAACCCCTACCAATAATTTTTTCTACCTCGCGACGTGCGTCTTTGAGGGTAACGCCTAATTCAGCCAGCACTTTAGCAGCAACCCCAGTTCCTTCTCCCATCAAACCCAGGAGAATTTGTTCAGTTCCTACGAAATTGTGTCCCAGGCGACGTGCTTCCTCCTGAGCTAACATAATTACTCTAATGGCTTCGGAAGTGAAGTGTTCAAACATAATGGGTTCTTGCTCCCTCGCTGCTTGGACTTTGGGTGAGATAAATTCACCCTCATCTAAAGTTTTTTGTATTTTCTTAAGGACTAATGTAACTTTATTTAAAGTTAAGTGGCAGTGTTGAGAGCCGTAAGACATCAGGTGTACTTGCCGTCTACTAGGAGTGCTGAGTACTTAGTAGTGAGTGCTGAGTGGAGTATGTAGGAAGTCAAGAGTTACAAAGTTGACAGTTAAGTTTTCGGTATTTGACAATTTTCTTTTGTCTGTTCTGTTTTTCACTGTCAGCTAAACTTAAAACTCAGGACTTAGCACTCTAAACTCAGGACTGACAATGACTGAAGCAAAGGCCGGTAAAGATCAACAACATCCACTTTATAACCGCGATCGCCCCCTTATTGATATTTTACTCGCTCAAGAGGCGACAGACTATAACTTAGCAGAATTGGCTAGACTGCGAATGCGTTATCAAGGGTTTCCAGGGGCGAGAGACATCCAGAAAGACCTAGATAAAGTCTTACAGCAGTGGGGTTTGAGCGAAGCCGAGCTTTTTGAGAAAACTCGTCAAATTCACGATTTGGGGGGAATTTACAAAAGTCGCGGCAAGAAGGATGAACAGGATTGGAATTAATGATGGGGCAGGGGGCAGGGGAGCAGGGGAGCAGGGGAGCAGGGGGGCAGGGGGCAGGGGAGCAGGGGAGGAAAAACTAATGACAAATGACAAATGACTAATGACTAATGATTGATATAGCCAAGGCAGAAAGAAGTTTTTTAATTTTTAATTGATTTTTCTCTGCTCTCGACTGGAATGGCGATCGCTAATTCTGTGCCTTTGCCTAACTCAGATGTCACTGTGAGTTGTCCATCATGTTTTTCTTCTATAATCTGCCGGGAAATGGCTAGTCCTAAACCAGTGCCTTTACCTACTGGTTTGGTGGTAAATAAATAACCAAATAGTTTTTGCTTGACATTTTCGGACATTCCCGCGCCATTGTCTTGTATTCGGATCAAGACATGATGACGATCTTCAGACAAGGTAGTGGAAATTGTGAGCTGATTGGGATTATCTTTAATTTGTTGGAAACTACGCCCTTTGTTAGATTCTTCTAAAGCATCAATGGCGTTGGCGATGAGATTCATAAAAACTTGGTTGATTTGCCCAGGAAAGCATTCTAATTGAGGTATTGTCCCGTAATTTTTGACTACTTCAATCCCAGGGCGATGCTCATTGGCTTTGACTCGGTGCTTGAGGATGAGTAATGTACTTTCAATACCTTCATGAATATTAAAATGAACCTTGCGATCGCAATCTCCTCTAGAGAAGGTGCGGAGACTGGCGCTAATTCCCCGGATGCGATCGCTACCTTCTTTCAAGGAGGAGATGAGTTTGGGCAAGTCTTCTTGGAGATAGTCTAAATCGATTTTGGCGATCGCTTCCTCAATTTCTGCTCCTGGTTCAGGAAAGGTTTGCCGATAAAGATTGATTAGTGCTAATAAATCATGAATATATTCCTGTGCAGGTTTTAAGTTGCCTGCAATAAAATTAATTGGGTTATTAATTTCGTGGGCAATGGCTGTAACGAGGTTGCCCAGTGCCGACATTTTTTCTTTTTGCACGAGAGTGTATTGTGTCTCTTGCAGGTCGTGCAATGCTTGAGTTAATTGTGCTGTTTGTTTTTCTATGGTGATTAAATCGCGATATGACCTTAAAGCTGCGATCGCACTTGTAATTAACTTTTGGCGAGTTAATTCTATTTTCAACTTATAATCATTGATGTCATAGTTTAGAATCACTGATTCTTCAGGCGCATCTCCCGGTTGTCCTGTGCGTAAAATCACCCGCACAATCTGATTTTTTAACTCTTCCCGAATATACTTAACTACCCTTAACCCAGCATCATTAGTTTCCATCACCACATCTAATAAAATAAACGCGGTATCTGGGTGAGTTGCAATCAGCTTTTTGGCTTCTATTCCTGAAAAAGCTGAGAGGAAAATTAAAGGTTTCCCTTCATAGGTAAAACTTCTCAAAGCTAACTTAGTCGCTTGGTGAACTTCAACGTCATCGTCCACAATAATTATTTTCCAAGCTTCTAATGTCTCTTGTGCCTGAGATTCTGCTGTCCAAGGAGTTAATTGAGTTTTATCACTTATTTGCTCTCGATCATCTTCAAACACGAAGACTTCATCGCCTGTTGGTGAGAGAGATATCTGGGTATTGTTAAGCATTGTCAACCAACTTTGTAAAAAAGAACAAGAAAAATAGTATTGCTAAAATAAGGATGAGGGAGATAAGAGAAATAACTCCAAACTCCAAACTCCAAACTCCAAACTCCAAACTCCAAACTCCTAACTCAGCACTCAGCACTCAGCACTCAGCACTCTTACAGAGGTAGTGTCACTGTAAATAGGGTTCCCTTTTCTACTTCACTATCAACATCAATTGTCCCCTGTAGCTTTTGAGTAACTAAGTTATAGACAATATGCAGACCTAAACCACTGCCTCCTTGTTGCCTAGCGGTGGTGAAGAAAGGCTCAAAAATTTTGGTTAAGTTTTCTTGCGGAATACCACAACCATCATCGCTATATTGAATTACAACGCGCTGGTTTTCTTGCTTCACCTCAATTCGCAACTGTCCTGATTCATGAAGTTGATAGCCATGATTCAGGGAGTTCATCACTAAGTTGGTGATAATTTGCGCCAAAGCCCCAGGATAGCTGTTGATTCTAACAGTTTCATCTCCTGTCACAATCAAGATATGGGAAGCTTGTTTGAGTTTGGGAGTTAAGCTTGTGACGATTTCTTCCAAATACTGCTTGACTGAAAATGTCCGTTGTTCCAAACTAGTCTGATCCACAGCTACTTGCTTGAAGCTTTGCACCAGTTCTCCGGCACGATTCAGGTTGCTGAGAAGCAATTCAGTACTTTCCTTGGCAATTTCCAAATAGTTGTTTAAAACTGAACGCTTTAATTGACCTTCCTCGACGGCCATAATCAGCGATCGCGTTTCATCAGCTAATGTAGAAGCAACGGTGATACTAGTGCCCACAGGTGTATTGATTTCATGAGCAACTCCAGCCACAAGACCACCCAAAGCCGCCATTTTCTCAGATTCCACCAGTTGCTTTTGGGTAGCTTTGAGGTCTTCTACAGCTTGAGATAATTCTTGAGTTCGTTCGGCTACCTTTTCTTCTAGGGTGTTGTAGAGAGTAGCATTTTCGATGGAGATGGCAGCTTGAGAAGAAAGCAAATTGAGAACTTCCATCCGATCTGGTGTAAAGGCTCCAGTTATAAGATTATTTTCTAAATAAACAATCCCGATCAAATTGCCTTGATTGAGGAGAGGAAAACACAGAATAGATTTAGGTTGCTGTTGATGAATGTAATAATCACGAGTGAAGTTACCTTCATTAACGGCATCATGTAATACTACACTATCCTTAGTCCGGGCAACGTAGTCGATAATAGCATTAGATAATATTGGTTTACTGAAAGTTTTTATGGGGATAGCTTCAGTGACTTTAACTGTATCTGACTCAATTGTTCCTGATGCTCTAATTTGCCATTCTGACTGTTGGTTGAGTAGTAAATATCCCTTTTCTGCCCCAGCATTTTCGATGATGATTGTCATCAATTTAGTCAACAAAATATCGAGCTTAATTTCTCGCCCTAGAACGTGGGAGGCTTTGAGAACACTATTGAAATCTAAGGAAGTTGATAAGGTGGTACTAGTGGAGGTGATTTTAGAGGTTGGAAATTGAGAGTTTCTTGGGGTTTGGGTGAAAAATTGGGGATAGCGTTTTTCTAAATCTTCTAGTTTAGTTTTAGCACCCCAGCGAGTGTAGGCATAGTAGGCATTGAGTAGATAATCTTGGGCGATTTTTTCTTTACCCCATTCAAGATAAAATCTGGCGGCGAGTTCAGAACTAAGGGCTTGTTCGTTGAGATATTGATGTTCTGTCGCTTTGGCGATCGCGCGATCGTACATCTCAATAGCCTCAGCTTTTTGCCCTAAAACTCGATACCGTTCAGCTTCCACTAAATAAAATTTGTGCAATAAATTTGTCGGCATGTAGTTTGCCCAATTCTGCATTTGGGCTTGATTGGTTGTGACTTTTTCTAATAAGCTTTCTTGTAATGATGGCAGCGCATCAGTATATAAAGCTAAGGCTGTCAGAGAATCGTAGAAATTGAAAAGTGCTACGATTGTGGTTCCTATTACTGCATTTACATACTTTTCCAACTCGTGAGCATTGGCTGCGGCTTGGGGGAAATCTTGGAAAAGATAGCAGAGAATAAGCTTCGAGCAATATATGTGTGCTAGACCAGTGCGATCGTTAACTTGCTTATGCCAGGGTAGCATTTGCTCCTCCCGATAAGCTGCCCCACTTAAAAGACAAGTATTTTCAGTTTCCTCTAGCAGATTTAAGGTTAACTGCCAATAAATAGCTAGATACTCAAGAGCCATTTTGTTCTGGACTTGACGGAAGACATAATGGTAGCTAGAGATTTGCCGTTCAACTTCCACCAAGTTTTCTCCACACACCCAAGAATGTATGCTCTCATAAACTGCACACACACCGGAAAATTGGATATCTCCTCGGTCTCTACCAATTTGATAGGCTTCTTTTAAAGGGTTGAGGGTTTTCTGGACTGGTTGTTGCCAATGACAGACGCTAACATTAAAGACAAATTTGATATGACATTCGAGATATCGAGCGTCGTAAAGTTCTAACAGCTTCAGAGCGAGTTGACCAAATTGATAGCCCAATGGAATCTCTCCCAAGGCTCCACAGAGAATTAAACCGTACATCACATAGCCAACTGTTGATAGTGCTGTATTGCCATGTTCCAGAGATAAATTCACCATCTCTAAAATAATAAATGGCAGTATCTCATGTCCTCCCCGAAAGGCAGGTGACATAATGCTGGAAAGAATTTGCATTACTGCTAGTTGGTGGGCTTCTTGCATTTGAGGCAAGTTGATTAGGTCTTCGACTTTCCTTCCCGCCAGACGATCTGCTGTTTGCTGTAGCACTTTGTTCAGTTCTAAGGAACTCAGAACAGAGGGAAAGTAAATTCCCAAGGCTTGTAACACTTCTAGACCAGTTGTGGTCGCAGCTTGCAATTTGTTTTGGATTGAAAAGGCTTGGATTTTGACATCATAAACTTTCATCTTGTCCAACAAAGTTTGAGCATTTTGTAGTACCTCCTCTATCCATCTATTCATTTGGGCAAAGTCGCCGTACACAAATGCTGCTTCTGCTGCTGACTCAAATAATGACAAGGTGAGATAATAATTTGTTTGCCAAGAATCTGCTGTTAGTAATTGAATGCCCAGTGAAAAATATCCCAAAGCAGCCTCATAAGCGGCAGATGCCTTAGCTTTACGTCCCGCCAATAAATTAAAATTGGCTAACTCATTGCGTTCGCTTTGAATGTTAATTAAATCTGCACCAATATTTAATTGATTAACAATTTCAAAAATTTTCTCTTCTTGCTCTGTTGCTAATGTGTTGCTCAACATCAGCCGCCCAATTTTTAGATGAGTTGCTTGCTTCTGCCCTTCAGAAATCAGAGAATAAGCCGCTTGCTGGACGCGATCGTGCTGGAATTTACAAGTAGCTTTACTAGCTTTTTGCTCATCCCGAAAATTTTTCAGATGATATTGATTATTTGAGAAAACAATTAAACCTTCTTTTAGGGCTGGTAATAAATGCTCTACTAATTCCTTGGCTGATTGTTGAGAAATCACAGCCAATGTAGATAAATCAAAATTATTACCAATACAAGCAGCTAATTGCAAATTTTTCTGAGTAATTTCTGCTAAATTGACAATTTTCCTTGTCATTAATTCCACAACATTATCAGTAATATCCTTAGCTTGAATCTGCTCTAAATCCCAGTGCCACTGCTTTTTTGTGTAATCAAAGCTGAGTAACATATCTGTATAGAGAGATTTCAAAAATTCAGTGATAAAGAAAGCATTTCCCTGAGTTTTTTCGCAAACCAAGTTAGTTAATGCCTGACTAAAGATGGTTGAGCAGCCCAATGCTTCCGCAATTAAAGCATTCACATCTTTTGAGGTGAGGTTTCCTAAATGAATCTTGGATACAGATCCGCCCTCTTTTTCAATTTCGTCCAAAGTCATCACCAGGGGATGAATGGAATCCACTTCGTTATCTCGATAGGCTCCGACGATGAGGAAATTTTGAATGTTGCGATCGCCTAAAATAATCTTGAGCAGTTTTAACGAAGCACTATCAGCCCATTGCAAGTCATCAACGAACAAAACTAGGGGATGTTCCGCCTGACAAATCGCCTTGATAAAGTTTTGGAAGACCAGATTGAAACGGTTTTGGGCTTCTTGTCCACTTACTTGAGCTACGGGAGGTTGTTCGCCAATCACCAATTTTAAATTGGGAATGACATCAATTAAAACCTGTCCGTTATTGCCAACAGCAGCTAATATTTTTTCTTGCCATTGTTTCAAAACGGATTCACTTTCGGTCAATAATTGATTACACAGGTCATTAAATGCTTGAGAAATAGCGTAGTAAGGAATATTACGTTGGTACTGGTCATATTTACCAGTAATAAAATTGCCGCGTTTGGCTGTAATGGGTTTATGAACCTCATTTACTAAAGCTGATTTGCCCACTCCAGAATAGCCTGCGACTAGCATTAGTTCAGTTGTACCATTGGTGATGCGATCGAAAGCCGCCAATAGCTTCTCTAATTCTGGTTCTCGTCCATAGAGCTTTTGCGGAATTATAAAGCGATCGGAGATATCCTGACTAGCTAACGCAAAGACATCGATTTTCCCATTGCTTTGCAGTTGATGCAAACATTGTTCTAAATCAGCCTGAATCCCAGAAGTAGACTGATAGCGGTCTTCGGCATTCTTCACCATCAGTTTCATTACAATCTCACATAGCACTTGGGGAATCCCTTCCCTATCCCCTAAAAGTGGTGGTTGTTTCGCAATATGGCAATGAATCAACGCTAGAGGATCATCCCCTAAAAACGGCACTTCTCCTGTTAGTAATTTATAGAAAGTTACTCCTAATGAATAGAAATCACTGCGATAGTCAATCGCCCGATTCATTCGCCCCGTTTGCTCAGGAGAAATATAGGTAATAGTGCCTTCTAGAACATTAGGATTTTTAAATGATTGGGTTTCTCGTGACAGAACTGTGGAAATACCAAAATCGATAATTTTTATCTGTCTAGTATTGGGATTAAAGACAATATTTGATGGGTTAATATCTTTATGGATAATATTAGCAGCGTGGATTTCTTTAAGGCTTTCGACAATAGAAATACTCAATCGAAGAAACTGTTCTAACTCGATTTCTCCAGCTAGTTGCGATTGAGCTAAAGAACTACCGCCGAAATCTTCTAAAACTAAAACTGGTCGTTGTTGGTGAATTTCCAAAGCGTAAACTTGAACAACTCCTGTGAGATGAAGATTGTGGATAATGTCATATTCACGCTGGTAACAAGCAATACGTTCTGGCGAGGGATAAACATCTCGCAGGGTTTTGAGAATTACAGGTTGATTATCGGCTTCCCGGTAGCCTCGATATATCAGAGAATTGCTGCTTTCGTAGATTTGTTCAATAATTTGATAGCCGGAAAGCATGAGCATAATTTGGGTACTCCTCAAAAGTGGGTTAATGCTGTCCCAGTCACTTTGTTAGAGTTAGTGTACCCATCAGCTTGCTGCATTCTTAAGCAAGTGCGCTGCTAATTCTGGAGATTTTGTTACGAGATCATTTACTTAACTTAAGCAAAAGTTGATGCCCAGATCCCCGACTTCTTCAAGAAGTCGGGGATCTAAATCCAGCTATCGACGCCAGTCAACGACATTATGAGCTTTTCAATGTTCTGACGAGTGGTGTCAATCAGCTTCAACACACTTGCTTTACAGTAAAATTCTTACTTAAAATTCTCAACTTGTATTGCCTCTTCCCCTGTTTCCAGTTGCTCCCGTTGCTTGCCATACTCCCGCAGCTGCTTCAATAGGTTTTCTTGGGATGAGTTAGGGGTAGACGGACTGGGGGTTGCTTCAAGGTTGGTGTCGATATTTCCAAAATTAGTCGGTGAGGGATTAATCACGTAGACGGGTAAGGACTTGTCATTAAACGTCGCCTGTTGGGTTGGTTCTGGGGTAGGAATTAGATTCTTTGGTTTGCTCACAACAGCTTTTACCGAATCTAGAGTAGTAGCAACCTGCACTTGTTGCTGCATCTGTTGTGTAGAAGAGACTAAACCACTTAAACCATTTACCAATTGCCGCAGATTTTGGCGGAAATTAGGATCACCTGTCAATTCATCTAAATCAGATGTAATTTTTTGGGTATTTTCAAAAGTTACTCGTGCTGAATCTAAGGTTTGTTGCAGCAGCACCGCATTCTTTGGATCATTTAAAGTTTGAGAAGCATCGCGTAAATTAGCTGAAGCTTGCGCTGCATTTGCTGAAAGAGCTTCTAAATTGTTGAGTAATTCTCCTTGAGTCAATCGATTGACAGATGGTGATAAGCTACTGACTGTAACACGCAGCTGGTTGCTGGTTTCGGTAATATTGTTCAACGCACCAACTAGCGCCGAACGATTTGTTGTCAACAGATTATCCAGGTTGTTCAGCAATCGATTTGCTTGAGTTGCAGTTTCACCAAATTTATTTACTGTTTGATTCGCGGATGTATTAAGTTGGTTTGTCGCCCGTTGCACTGAATTAGCTGTGGCAGAAAAGGTAGTAAGTTGTTGTTGTAAACTTTTGGTTAAACCTTGTAAATCCTGACTTAGCTCAGTAAAACTGGATGCTGCACCTGTGGTACTTTCTAAAACCCTATTAATATTTCTATAAAATTTTGGGTCATTGTATACAGCAGCTAGCTCAGTTGAACTGCGAATGAGTGCATCAACACTGATACCAACCTGACCTTTTAACCGAGAGCCATTACAGACTATGAGACTGGTATCACAACTTTTATCTAGGGGTTTAGCAGTCACGACCCCAGAAGGTAAGGTTGTTCTTGGTGTGATATCGATAATACTTTCGCTAATTAACCCGCTTTGATTAGCTTCCACTACTACATTCCGGGGGATAATTAGGTCAGTTTGGGCAATTTCAATCTCTACATCGATGGCATTTGGCCCTGGTCTAACCTGGGAAATAGTTCCTACCTTAACGCCACGGTAGCGAACTGCTGCTCCCTTTTGCATTCCGCCAGCGTTGGCAAATTCTACAATAATTTTGTATGAACGACCAGCAGCAGTATACCTATTTAACCACAGAAAAAGTAATCCAAATACCCCTAGTCCTAGCAGGAGTAATAACCCCACAGAACCTTCTCTAAATGTTCGCCCAGACGCGAAGCGGCTTGTCATAAGACCTCGCATTTTTTTACCTCCACCAACAACCAACAACCAATTGGGAGTTAAAAGTTAGTAGTCAAGAGTTGAATTTAACTCCTTATTCCTCATTCTTAACCCCTCACTTTTGAGTTTCTAGCCGGCGACTTTAATCGGGCCTTGAACGCTTCCACTAATAAATTGTCTGATCAAGGGATTTTCTGTGTTGTATATTTCACTAACTGTACCCTCCCACTGCACTCTACCTTCATAGAGAAATATAAGTCTATCAGCTGTACGACGGATAGTGCTGTCTTGGTGGGTAACAACAGCATAAGTACTACAAACTCCATGTAAACATTGCAAATGGCGGATTAAATCTTCGATTACTGTTGAGGCAATGGGATCAAGTCCGGCTGTTGGTTCGTCGTATAGTAGAACTTCTGCGCCTTCGCTGGGACTATCGGGGTTAGACATAATCGCACGGGCAAAACTCACCCGTTTTCGCATTCCCCCGGAAAGTTCGGCTGGGTAGAGGTGGCCTATTGCTGGTAAACCTACCATCTCCAATTTTTCTTTTACCAAATCTCGGATGCGCGATCGCGGCAGCTTTGAATTTTGATAAAGTAAAAATCCTACATTCTCTTCCACTGTCAGCGAATCAAATAGCGCCGCCTGTTGAAACACCATACCAATGCCAACTTGCTGGCCACCATCCTCAATCAAACCGTCTCGCCGCACTCCTTGCACATAAATTTCTCCTTCATCGGGAGTAAGTAACCCCGCCATTACTCGTAAGATAGTTGATTTACCAGTCCCCGATGGGCCAATAATCCCCAGTGCTTCTCCCCGGTAAATGGTCAAGTCTACATTATCTAGAACTTTATGGCTACCAAAGGACTTAGAAACACCTTTCAGTTCAATCAATGGTTCAGTCATTAGTTATTAGTCATTGGTCATTGGTCATTAGTCAGTAGAAAATAAACAAATGACTACTGAGAACTAACAAAGGACAAATATGCCCAATAGTGATGTCATAGTTATTGGTAGGGCATTGTATAGTACATCATAAGTATATGATTAGCATTCTGATTAGCAAACTTTATTTTTTTAACATAATATTTAGTCATTTGTGATGTTCCACGTCCCAAAATACTCTCAACGCAAGGCTGACAAAGACACCGTAGTAATTAAACGTCTCAGTGATGGTAAACTAAGACTCTAATTTTCTGTAGACATCAGCAAAATTGCTTATTAGTATAAATGTACTCAGCCTTGTTATAACTACTAAGAGAAAAGCTCCGACAACAAAAATCTAATTAATAGGTTTATACAAGATATAAAAATCAAATTTAATTTATGAAGATCAAAATCTTCAGATTTTCAACTTTTTATATAAGTCCAACACCTTATTTCATGAATGATTAAGTATAGCTATAGAAAAATTTATTTTACTGCCATCCAAAGTTATTCAATTAGTCGCGGGTCTGAATCCCCGACTGATTTATTCTGACTCCTGTTAGCGGTAGCGGGGCGTTTAGCCCATTCTGACTTCTGAATTCTTCTTCAATAGATGATTGGAGAGTTTAATAGCCTTACCTGTCAATCTTGGAGTTGGCAAAGTCCAAAAATATTTACTAGTATTGTAACAATTACTGTTAAAAAATCAAAGTAAAAATTATGAGTAGCCAATTAGAACAGTTTGCAAGTGATAATTCTTCTGGTATTTGTCCTGAAGCACTGGAATATATGATTAGGGCAAATCATGGTAGTGTTCCAGCTTATGGAAATGATGAATGGACTCAAAAAGCCACAGATTATTTTCGGGAACTATTTGAAATTGATTGTGAAGTATTTTTTACCTTTAACGGTACAGCAGCAAATTCTTTATCTTTAGCTGCTCTTTGTCAGTCATATCACAGCGTTATTTGTCATGAGACATCTCACATAGAAACAGATGAATGTGGCGCACCGGAATTTGCATCTAATGGTTCTAAACTGTTACTTGCTCAAGGTAAAAATGGCAAATTAACATCAGAGTCTATCGAGGCTATTGTCACTAAGCGGACTGATATTCATTATCCCAAGCCTAAAGTTATTAGTATTACACAATCAACTGAATTAGGAACTTTATATTCTATTGAAGAACTTTTAAGTATTAAAGAAATTGCGAAAAAGTATAACTTAAAGATTCACATGGATGGCGCTCGTTTTGCAAATGCAGTTGCCGCTATGAATCAAAGTCCTGCTGAAATTACCTGGAAAACTGGAATCGATGTATTGTGTTTTTGTGGTACAAAGAATGGCATGGCATTGGGTGAAGCCATTCTTTTCTTCAACAAAGCATTAGCAGAGGATTTTGACTATCGATGCAAGCAAGCAGGACAGCTAGCTTCAAAAATGCGGTTTATTTCCGCTCCCTGGTTGGGTTTATTGGAAACTGGTGCTTGGCTAAAAAATGCTAGACATGCTAATCAATGTGCTGAATACTTAGAAAATCAACTATTAAACATAGAAGGCGTTGACTTAATGTTTCCTAGAGAAGCCAACGCCGTATTTGTTAAATTACCTGAACAAATCATTCACAGCTTAAAAGCCAAGAACTGGCAATTTTATACATTTATTGGTGTAGGAGGAGTACGTTTCATGTGTTCTTGGAACACTACTCAATCAAGGATTGATGAATTGATTGGTGATATTAAAAACGCAACTCTTGACAAAAGATAAATATAAAAAATGGAAAATAATGAAATAAGTACGGCAATCCTAAAGCTGCCCTAAATTAAGTAAATACAATTAGTAATAACTTACAATATAAGTGCTTATTTGGCATTAAACTTCAACCGCACTTTTGGTTGCTGCCACAATCCCAAGCGCTTATTTTGAGCATTAGCTTCTGCAATTAAAAATTGGGTTTTGCTCTCGTAGCAATTTTGTAAAGATTCTCGGTCAACTACAGCATTACCTGACTCTACCAAAAGGAGATTTACTGACCGATTATTCACAAACACTTCACCAGCTGCATGACCGTTTTTGAGTTGTTCTGTGTTTCTAATTACGACAGGAGTTTGAGGTGGTAGTAGCTGTTTTAGTTTTTGTGTTGCTGCTAAACCAGATGGCTGACCATTTGCCTCTGGTGCATTAATACACGCTAGCTTTATTGTGGTTGTTTGTCCTGCATTATCTTTAACTAAAATTGTGTTCCCGTCTGCAATACCAACTACTGTAGCTAGCACCAAAATTAGTTCAAGTAACTCCATCATTTTGTCCGTAATATTTTATGCATAAATATAATTTTATTTCAGTGCTTAGATTGCTAGTGTGATTTAACTCACAAGTTGTAAGTAAAAATAATAGATATCGCCTGTAGTGGTAAAATGCATTTACATAAGGAAGTGCGATCGCATAACTGCCTAAGCTATAGCGATTCTCCTTTGGATTGAATGTATCATAACTAGACGTACATTTTTTTGTTAGCGATCGCCTACCTTTAGTCTAAGAGGATGTTTAAAAAGTTTTGAGCGAATATAATTCGCTACTACACAAGCTAAGTCCACCTGCATGGACTAGCAGAAAATCGAGTTTTATAACCCAATACAGTTCAGATAAGACCAAAACACTTGTAGAGACGGCGATTTATCGCGTCTCAAAAACCCACAATTTTGTACAATTAGCCCTTAAATGAACCGTATTGTTTTATAACCCGCGTAGGCGGGTTTTGTATGTGTAGCCGCGGCAAGTAATAATTTAGACTTTTCAAGCAACCTCTAAACTCCAGATTGACAAACTTTTTGCCCTTATGGATACAATAGCCCTGCTTTTTAAAGGGGTCGCCACAAGCAGAGAGTATCTTCTGGGGCAAAATATCACTTAGTGTTTATTTAAGTTTTTCGTGAGCAGCCAAAATGATTTTTTCGGTTTCTTCCCAGCCAATACATTTATCAGTTACAGAAATACCGTATTTTAATTCTTCCTTACCAGTAATTGGTTGACTACCTTCATATAAATGCGATTCCAGCATCATGCCAACTATTGATGTATTACCATCCACTATTTGCTGAATAATATTTTCTAAGACAGCACCTTGTAATTTGTAATCTTTATTGGTATTGCCGTGGCTACAGTCAATAACAATTCTCGGTGGTAAATTTGCCTGTTTTAATTTCTCTTCTACCACTTTTACATTTGCTGCATCAAAGTTGGCTTGACTACCACCCCTTAAAATTACGTGACCATAACCATTACCTTTAGTTTGAAATACGCTCACCTGTCCGTTTTGATTAATTCCGAGAAAATTATGCGGGTTTCCGGCTGATTGGAGAGCATTCAAAGCTACTTGAATATTGCCGTCAGTACCGTTTTTAAAACCCACAGGCATTGAAAGTCCACTTGCCATTTCGCGGTGAGTTTGTGATTCGGTGGTGCGTGCTCCAATGGCAGACCATGTAATCAGTTCACTAATGTATTGAGGGATTATCGGATCTAGTGCTTCTGTGCCAGCAGGTAATCCCAGTTCTGTAATTTTTAATAATAGCTCCCGTGCAATTAATAACCCATTCTCTACATGGAAAGAATCATCCATCTCTGGATCGTTAATTAACCCTTTCCAGCCTACGGTTGTTCTTGGTTTTTCAAAATAAACTCGCATAATTAGTAGCAGCTTATCCTGGACTCGCTCGGCCAATATTTTCAACCTCTTAGAATATTCGAGCGCTGCTTTTGGATCATGGATTGAGCATGGGCCAACTACTATAAATTTTCTGCGATCCTGAAAATCTAGGATATGTTCTATTTCTTGTCTATATGCTAAAACTCTTTGTTCTGTTAATTGTGTTAAAGGTAATTTTGATTTGACTTCATTAGGAGTTAATAAAATGCGATCGTTCTCAATGTTCGCGTTGTCGATATTACTATTAAATAATGTGTTGTGCATGGGATGATTTGGCAATTTTATATACGCACTTCAATTCAGAATTGTAACACAAACCCATGATCTTTTAAAATAGCCTGTTTTATGCTTGACAAATTTCTAATTAGACTGTAGACGATTAAGATAATAAATGAAAAAGGGGAAATATTTTCCCCCTTTTTATTTGCTATTGGACTACTGATTGAGTTGTAGTGTATATTTTTACTGCCATACAAATACTTTAGCTTCGTATGGCCCCAAGTCAGTTATGATGCCATCATCACCAGCTTCGACATCATAATTGCCTGTCCACTCGTGCCATGTACCAGCACTAGGAAAGTTAGGAACATGATAGCCAGCGAGGAAGTTTTCTGAGAAATTTGCTATTACGACTACACGAGAACCTTCATCATTCCAACGAGTATAAGCTAATACTTTTGCATCTGCATTTTCGTGGATAAAATCAATATTTTCTGTGTAAAGTGCATGATTACTTTTACGCAGGTTGGTTAGACCTTTGTATGATTCAAATAAACTACGATTGAGATCATTACCTAACAGTGTCCAATCAATTTTTGATGATTCAGGTTGTTTAGGTTTGTACTCGCCAAATTCTTCTCCCATCCAAATCAAAGGTACGCCAACAGCAGTCATGAGGATGGCTACTCCTAATTTAGCCCGCCTAAAGGCTTCTTCGTTAAAAATCTCACGGTTCCCCAGTTCTACCATAATGTGGTGGTGGTCATGGTTGGTGAGGTAATTTACTACATTGGTGGCACCCAAGAAGCCTTGGCGCTTGCAGTCAATAACATCTTTGAGACGCTCTAAATCAAATGTATCACCGCAGATATGTTCTAGAATGCAGTGATAAAAACTGTCATGCCAACAACCATCCATTGGTCCATCTACATTGGTAATGCTGGTAGTTTCAGGAATGTGTTCAGCAACATTATAAAAAGGTTTTGCACCAGCAGTTTTTTTGGCTTCTTGAACAATCCAGTGCATGAAGTCGTAGTTAGAAATTTGCCTCGCTGCATCATAGCGAATACCATCAAGATGATATTCCTCAATCCAGAAACGGATTGTATTACCAATAAATTCCCGCGCTGGATGAATCTCTAATTTTTCGTCATAATGTTCATAATTAAACTCAGGACCCCAGTTATTATCAGGATCACGAGGTTCATGATGATACCAATAATCGTGGTCAATTTGTGTTAAGGGAGCAGATGCTTCTGAGTGGTTATAAATACCATCAATAATTACACGAATGCCTCTTCCATGACACTCGTCAATCAATTTTTTCAACCCAGCAGTAGAACCATAACTTGATTCTGTTGCAAAGAAATGACGTGGATTATAACCCCAGCTATAATCACCAGGATATTCTTTAAGCGGCATCAACTCAATAGCGTTGATTCCCAGTTCACACAAATAATCTAACTTTTCAATCACATGTTTGTACTTACCTCGTGCATAAGGGTCATCCTCGCCACCAGAAAAGTCACCAACATGCAATTCATAAATTACCAATTCGTGGTCAGCAGGTAAAGGTTTATCATCATGTTGCCAAACGTATGTATCAGTAATCCTTTGCCCATCTTTGATGTGGATAACACCATCATCTTTTCCACTCAATTCATCTATATCTGTTGCATAAGGGTCTGTAACCTCAACCCATTGTTCTGGTTCAAAAAACCATGAATTTGATTGAACGCGAAATTTATATTTATAATCGCCATCTTCTAGTTCAACACTTGTACGAAAATAACCATCATCACCTTTTTCCATTGGAATGTCTTGCCAATCAGAAAAAGAACCAATTAATGCGGCTCCTTTGTTGTAAGGTGCAAATAAATTAAATTCAATTGGCTTTGCCATAGAAGTGTTTGTAATATCAAGGGTTGATAGGAGTATTCTCTGATGCTCAATTGAATTTGCAAATCGCTCTAGAGAAATAATTAGTTCAGCAGTGCTTCTATCTTCAGGAATAATTGATCAAAACTTTATAAATCTTAACTAGATATTTTTAATTTTTAGCTATATCACAGCACTTGTTAATTGACTAAAATACAGATTTACTGTACTGCAAATTTGGTCTATAAAACTAATTTTTTTAATCCCTATTACATATAACTGCAAAAATTAAATAACTAAATCAATACTTTTTTATTCAACTCTAATATGGTAAATATAAGACTCATATTTTATTTTTAAAATACACGTAGGAGAGCCAGTGCTTTGCAAAGCTTCCCGATGCTTTTTTACTAGCTAAAGCTATGCTATTCGTTGTGGCAACTGGCGTTGTTTTATGCCATCTGCTAACTCACTAAAATCTTCGGGTGGTGCATTACGAAAAACGTAACATACACCAAATATACTTAGAGTTTTTCACACAATCAAATCGGATTGATCTAGTCGGTAAAAATAGGATATTTTTTGCAAAATATCTGCTGATAAGATTACTCAATTTTGCCGTTAGTTTGTTGTAGATAACTTAACAACCAATTTGCCGCTGTTGCCCTGCGGGTTTGCCGAGGCCCAAATTCACCAATCTTATATCCTTTGAAGCCCAGTTTTTCTTTTAACATTTGTTTATTTTCAGCAGGAATAGAACGAGTCAACTTAACTGTTGCGGGGCGAGATTCCATAAAATCTGGTGGTTGTGGGTAATCATTCTGCCATTCTGGTGCAACTTGGCTAGCGTCCCATTGTGCAGTTGAGGAGTCATAGCGATAGCCTAAATAATGCCATAGCAACTGATTAACTGTGGCATCATCAAATTTATCTTCAATAATTGCCCAAATTGTTTCTGTATTGAGTGGCGGCAGGTTATACATAAACAGTTCAAAATTACAAGTGGAAAAATTGACTATTAATTAAATTTACAACAATTAGTAGGTAGTAAAAAATACTTTATCACTACCTTGCTACAATCCCAAAGATAGGGATAATTTTATTTTTATAATGATCTTTATGATGGAATTAAAGGCAGCGGTCAGCGACCTGTAAAAGAACGTGGTATTCTCTGGAAACAGAAGTATAAAGAAGAATTACATTTCTATTCTCCTCCTTTGGCAAGCAGGAAATTAGCTAAATACTAAGTCTGCTTGAAGAGATAGGATTTATTAAAAGAGTAAAATTTTAGGAGTAAACCTCTGTCTTTACAAGTTATTACCGTTCCTAGAGCCACTTCTCAACCCCCCGCAGGTTTAATTGTTACTTTGCATGGTTGGGGAGCTAATGCTGAAGATGTAGCATCATTGTTACCCTTGCTCAACTTACCTGATTACCAGTTTGTATTACCCAATGCACCTTATCCTTATCCCTATTCCCCTGTAGGGAGGGCATGGTATGACCTGCGGGTGGAAAATATGTATGAAGGGTTGGTAGAAAGTCGGCAACTGCTAACAGATTTTTTGGAATCTTTAGAAAGTACCACTGGCGTACCTTTATCACGCACCATTTTATGTGGATTTTCTCAAGGTGGGGCAATGACTTTAGATGTCGGATCAAAATTACCCCT
The DNA here is from genome assembly GCF_051172895.1 of Nostoc sp. CALU 1950. Taxonomy (NCBI): domain Bacteria; kingdom Bacillati; phylum Cyanobacteriota; class Cyanophyceae; order Nostocales; family Nostocaceae; genus Nostoc; species Nostoc sp. CALU 1950. Next base: position 31,033 of record NZ_JBDNJQ010000080.1, read on the forward strand.
AGCAGGTTTAGCTGCTATGAGTGGGTATTTACATCCTGATGCCCTAACATCAGCCAAAAGTGGGATTCCACCGATTTTAATCAGCCACGGGAGATATGATGAAGTTGTACCCCTAAAAGCTGCTTTGAAGGCACGAGAAACTGTACAGTCTCTAGGAGTGGCGGTAGAATATCACGAATTTGACATGGGGCATGAAATAAATCCACAAACGTTAGAGGTGCTACGGAATTTCGTTGTAAATCTAATTGGCTAGTCAGAATTACGAATTTTTTATAAATTCTGGTATAAATGCTAAAAATTTCACGAAATGAATCACCTCTAATGAGTAATATATATAGGGTGGCTGCGTTCAGCGCAACTTAACCCATGCTGAAGGCGCGTGCTGCATAAGGGAGGGGCGAGCATTATGACAACTCTAAGCATTTCCAGGAAAGAAATTGCTGCCATGACTGCGGCAGAAGTAGAAGAACTGGCTACACGTCTGGAGCTAGACAATTATAGTAATGCTTTTGAGGGTTTAAATGATTGGCATCTATTGCGAGCGATCGCATTTCAGCGTCCAGAGTTAGTTGAACCCTATATCTACCTCTTAGACTTGGAAGCCTACGATGAAGCGTAGCAATTTTAGATTTTAGATTTTAGATTTTAGATTGAAGTCAACTGGCTACAATCAATGATTAGGGTTAATGTATCACTTGCTTAATCCAAAATTACCAATGCAATCTCCCTTAAATCCAAAATCCAAAATCCAAAATCCAAAATTTAACAGGGTTCTAATAGGTGTAGGTGGCGGTATCGCCGCCTACAAAATCTGTGAATTAGTTTCGACACTGTTTAAAACTGGGGTGGAGGTTCGAGTCATCCTCACCCGTTCGGCGCAAGAATTTATCACGCCTCTGACAATAGCCACTCTATCTCGTCATCCCGCCTACACCGATGATGATTTCTGGAAACCAATTCACTCTCGTCCGTTGCATATTGAGTTGGGTGAATGGGCAGATGTCATGGTAATTGCTCCTTTGACAGCTAATACATTAGCAAAGTTAGCCTACGGGATGGCGGATAATTTACTCACAAATACCGTGCTAGCTTCTACTTGTCCCGTGCTGTTAGCACCCGCAATGAATACGGATATGTGGGAACAGCTATCAGTGCAGCGAAATTGGCAACAGCTATTGATCGATAGTCGATATCATGGGATGAATACAGCATCAGGATTATTAGCGTGCGATCGCATCGGTGCTGGTAGATTAGCAGAACCTCCAGAAATATTCGCTCACATCCAATCGTTGTTACACACTCAAGGTAAACGAGATTTAGTCGGTAAACGAGTGTTAATTAGCGCCGGGGGAACGCGAGAGTATCTTGACCCAGTGCGGTTTATTGGCAATCCTTCCACAGGTAAAATGGGATTAGCTTTAGCGCAAGCAGCACTTCACCGAGGCGCAAACGTTACTTTGGTACATGGCCCAGCTAATTGGGATGTACCATTAGGAGTACAAGGGATTCCCGTTATTAGTGCCGAGCAAATGCAGCACGTGATGGTGGAATGTTTACCCAACGCTGATATCATTGTGATGTCAGCAGCCGTGGCAGATGTGAAGCCAAAAGATTATAGTACAGAAAAATTGCCCAAGCGATCGCTCCCCCAAGCTTTACCTTTGGAACCAGTACCCGATATAGTCGCCCAATTAGCAAAACTTAAACAGCCGCATCAGATGTTAATTGGTTTTGCTGCACAAACTGGCGATATTGTCAAGCCTGCGTTAGAAAAATTACAGAAGAAAAAATTAGATGCGATCGTTGCCAATCCCATCGATCAACCTGATAGTGGTTTTGGTAGCAATAATAATCAAGCGATATTTTTAGATAGCCAAGGAAATCAGGTAGAAATTGCACCTTGTTCTAAATTAGAAATGGCGCATCAATTATTTGATTTTCTTTCCTTTCCATAGTCTGAAACAGATGAGACAACTAGCAACCGAGTCACCATCCACTTGGCGTTTCATCCCGATGCTTCAGACATCAGGAGCAGTGCAAATGGCGATCGATGCTTGGTTGTTCAACCAATTTGAAAAGGGACAGCACCAACCTACCCTGCGTTTTTATACCTGGTATCCCCACGCCCTCTCTTTGGGACATCTGCAAAAACAATGGCCTTCCCAGTGGCATAATCTGATTTACCAGGGACAGGAACTCGATCTAGTTCGTCGGCCAACGGGAGGTAGAGCTGTTCTCCATCAAGGAGATTTAAGCTACGCCCTGATTACCTCAGCTAGTACTGGAAAAAGCTGGGGTACTTATGAAAAAATCTGTAACTTTTTGATCCAAGGCTGGCAAACCTTGGGTATTGAGTTAAATTATGGTTCTGCTGGACGAGGTTACATTCACAATCCCAGTTGCTTCAATACAGCAACCGCAGCTGACTTAGTTACTGCCGATGGAAGTAAATTCATTGGTAGTGCCCAACGCAAGGGAAGAAATACCATTCTTCAACACGGCTCAATGATTTTGTCTACAGACAAAGGTTTATTTCAGGAAATCTTTGAACAACCAGCACCGTGGAATACCTCACTTTGTAACACACAGGAACAGGATGATTGGATTGTCAAGATTGTGGATACACTGACAGAGACGGCAAAACAGTACTTTGGCATAGAACTAGTTACCCAACCATTCACTGATCTCGAATGGCAAGATATCCTCAAATTGCGATCGCTTTATGAGGTGCGATTGCCTACTCCAAAACTTTAGATTATGTAGTAAATACGTACAATGCCAAGTTTTTTGTAAATAAAATTACTGTATAGGGTAGTTTTGGAGTGCAAATAGAAACTTGACTTTTTTGTTTACATCATTTAGTGTAAACACCTTAAAATGTAATGTGTATTATACATAGCCATGTACTTTGAGGACGTGCGTGAGTGGCAGGGAACTGCGGAGGCTCTGACAAAGGAGCGACATCCCAACAGGAAGCACAACGGTTGCTACCGATGGATTATATGGCAAGACAGCAGGCAATTACAGACTTGCGGCAGCAGAGACAACAGCCCTTCGTAAATTTAGTAATTGAGGAGTTGGGGAAACTAGATCGGTGGCAAGTCGCAATTAGAGGATTAGAAGGGAGAATTCCGCCACAAGACCCACAGCAAGAACAGCAAACGGCAAAAGGGTGGGAACGAACAAAAGCAAGAATTAATAAACCCTTTGACAATACTAAAGAGCCGAGGAAGGAAGTTGCAGATGGGATAAAGCAACACGAGACTTATTCAGATCAAACCAAAATTTTGGGACAGGATTCCAGGGCAAACGCATCTAAATATTGACGAGCCTGAATCAGGATGAAATACACCAAGACTCAAACTAGATAAGGCTATTATCTATGTCATTTTGAAATCTCTCTTAGTTTTGATTAGTAAATAAGATGCGTTTTCCCTACAGGAGTACGGAGCCAAAAACTACCCTATTAGTTCCTACTTAATTACCTCTGGTTTACTCAAAGCTGGAGTGTTAAGAAAAAACCTATACTTAACCCCACCTGAGTATGAATTTAGTGATTTGGGTAAAGTTCCTGTTGGAGCGTTAGAGTTCAGGCAATTCAACGATGTACAGGAGCCGCTATTATTTAAAAAACTTCATTGTGAACTACTGAGATCGCCCCTTTGTTCCTCTAAGAAAATGGAACTGGGGGGCGTAGTTTAGCACCGCAGGAATCGCTTAATCTGCTGCATGAGAGATACCACTTTGATGTTTCTATTTTTATTGATAATTCGTGCTGGGTGACTAAATTACGAGTTATCAATAACAGATTATCTTCTTCTGGGTCTTTTATCTAATAAATTAACCGCAGCACCAGCAGCAGCACCATTGACACCATTTTTCCAGGTAGTTCTACAACCACCAGAAATTGCACCTGCCAATACACCAGCACCAGCACCTACACCGATATCTTGAACAGGTAAACGTCCGTTTCTTCTTCTGGCTCTGGTGCTTCTTGCACCATTGGCAGCATTAACAGCAGCACCAGCAGCAGCACCTTTAAAAGCATTGTCTAATACCGAACCACAATTTGTTACAACCCCACTTAATACACCTGCCCCGGCTCCAATGGCTGCATTATTAAGAACTCGGTCATCAGCAGAAGCAGGTTGAACCGGGATTAAGCCAGTACCAGCTAAAGTAGCAGCCATCAAGCCAGGTAGAAATGCGCGTTTTAAAATGTTTTGCATGGTAGTACCCTCTGAAAATCTTACGATTAGTGAACAACCAAATTTCAGTGCGCTCACTAATTCCTCGTATTTCTGATTTTAGACAATAGAAATATTATCTAAAATTTGGATATTTGGATAATTGCACACACTAAAACGTAATTTTAGCCCAAAGCTTGTTGTATTTACTGAGTGGACAATAATTAAACTGACACATTGACTAAAAAACAGTAAACCAAAAATTTTTCCTCAAAGAGCGATCGCTTCGCTCTTATGAGGCTAGTCCATCACCTCGTCAATCAATTCTCTCTTTCATTGCCGAAAGCCCTGCCGATGTGGGCAATTGGAGTCATGAGTGGGGTGTTGGTGGGAAATCTTGTGCGAAGATTAGATCAGGGAAGTGCGATCGCTCCAAGCGATCGTCTGCTGTTTCCTAGAGTCTTATAAACAACTGAAAAGAACTGAATCAATGTACTGATTTTCACTACGAGGAGCGATCGCTTCCCCGTTGCTTTCCTTTCCTTCTTGTATTTTATGAGGGCGGTTTTGGCTCAGTAATAGTCTTAACAGTATTTAACCGTATTTAGAGTTACAATGTGCCTTGTTCTTTCCCCTCTGCCCCTCCGCCCCTCTGCTCCATCAAAGCAGAGAAGCTTGTGAGAAATGCGGGTTAAGTGAAGCTACACTATGGGGAGAGGTAAATCCCTCTTTGAAATCAATGCAACTTTTTACAATTATCCATGAATCTGTAATAGCTGTGGGTAACTGTTTGTCAAATCCATATTTAAATTTATTTTCGATAACTAATAGCTCATAGAGCCTGAAAAGTCTTTTAAATCATACTCGTGATACAATCAAACTTAAAATCTATCTATAAAAACCAAAAGTGTTGAATGTTAAGAAAAATCCGATAAAAACAGCCCAAAATATGT
>NZ_JBDNJQ010000081.1:0-35805 GCF_051172895.1 Nostoc sp. CALU 1950
GGAGTAGACATCACACCTCGTTTAGCAATTTCGATTGGGTCGGTAATATGTGAAATTTCAGCAGTTAAATTGAGATTAGTTACAGCTTCTTTAGCATTTGCTTCTAACTGTTGGCATTTTTTGCAGCCTGTACCCAAAATTTCAATCTTGACAGCATTCATGACATAATTCCTTTTTTGTGTTTTCTTATTCAGTTCAGTTAACTGCCAGATTCTCTCTTTCGTTTTTCTCAAAGTAAGTATGAGCAAAACTTCCTAGAGGACAGTTTGGCTTCTGTTCAATTCCCAAATTCTGAAATTGCTCAAGATATTGCGCCTCTGTCCAGCTTTCTTGTTCTGCCAATACCAATAAGGTAAATACGCCAGCCCGTAATCCAGAGGCACAGCGAGTATAAATCGGTTGGGGGGATGCTTTCACCGCTTGTTTAAAGGCTTCTAGTGTTTCGACGGTCAAGTTTTTTGGTGAAACGGGAACACTGACATATTCTAAAGCCTGTTCTTTTACCATTGAGGCATCAAGCTGATTTCCTTCAGATGCAGGACACAAATCAATGATAGTCTTGTAGCCTTTTTGAGCAATTTCTTGCAAGGCTTCAGACTCAGCAATAGAACCAATGGCTAGGGTATTGGTAACGGTTTTAAACATAATGGCGCACTCATAATTTAGGGCAACTTAAACATAAACTCTATACTCATGTATAAGGTCAAGGGTTTTCTCACAATATCTGGCTTTTGATTTTGATGATCTTTTAATTACTCGCTTTTGATATTTATGTGTCAAGAATAATACATTGGTAAGCGGGAACGGGATGGCTAAAGTTGGTTTTGCATTGCTCCATTAAAGGTACTAGCTCATCATGAAGCGATCGCGTGATTATTTTGCAGTCAAAGGGATTGTTTCCTGATTGCACCCACACTCACCCTCATGGTCATTTCCCGCTTCATGGGCATGATCATGTTCTTCTGGCGTACTAACCACCAGAGAACCTGCAAGATATGCTGTTACGGCTGTATCCGGGTCAGTTTCAGAGGTAATGACAGGCTGAATCCCCTTAGATTCCAGGCGATGTGCTAACCCACGTCCCATACTGCCGCTAATCAGGACTTGCACTGTATCTAGTGGATGAGAGTCTTTCGGGGAACTTTCATGAAAACTCTGGTCTTTGGTGAGTTGTAACACCTGCTTGTTTTGAATGGTGGTGTCGTCCACGTCGTAGATCCAGAATTTCTGGCAGCGTCCGAGGTGGGCAGTCACATTGGTCTGGTTTTGGCTAGAAACAGCAATTTTCATGAGCTTTCTGATTGGTTGAGTTTGAGAGTACTAGTATCCATGAAGGATCTCCTTAAGTGTTGATGAGTAAATCCCTTTAAAGTTGCTCGTTGGGCTGGCTGGTTTGAATTCCCAGGAGGCGATAAAGACCGCAAAATCCTACTAAACCCGTTACCAGCAATACACCACCCGCAACAACTAGCCCGATGCCTAAAGCAGAGCCACTGTAAGGAAACAGTCCCAGATAGAACAATGCCGAAGCCAAAAGTAAGCGGATCAGGCGATCTATTGAACTTACATTCGTTTTCATGGCTGAAATCTCCAATATTGAGCGGATTGCAAGAACCTTGTTGCACGGCTACAAAAAACAACTCTCAAGGCAATCGCAGTTTTTTGTAACTTTATCTTCATAGTATAACCAATTAGTTATATAATAATAAATGTCTTTAGGAGGATGTTTTAACACTCTCGGTTTGGCTACTTTAAATTAAGTTAGAAAAAAGCTGAACGATTTATGAGTGACCTATTTTTATTACGTTTTACATCGAAGTTAATCAATTCGTTCAATTCATACAAGAAATAAACCAATAGGTTGTCAGGCTAATAGCAGTCGCCAAAAATATTGAAGAAAAAACTACAGAGGGCTATTGAAATGAGTACCCAAGATGATTCCCAAGATTCTATCCCGCAATATGATGCACACATCATTCCGGCTGAATCTGTCGCACGTCAGCATCGGGAAGGTAAGAACTTTGGTCATACCTCTCATGAAGAAGCTGACGGCACATTGAGCGAAGCAACGGAGGGTTACACGGTAGATAAAGAGGGATTGCTCAATAACTACCCGATTGAGCCAGAAATGTACGTCAATGTTCCTGGCGATAGGCAAGAGCAAGCAGCACAGGAAAAAGCAGAATATGCCCACCAGTTGCAGGAATTGTCTGAGGATGAGGACGGTAAACTGACCACAGAACATGATTGGCGGCACAAAGGTCCAGGCTTGATTTAGCGCACGCAAGAAATTCAACCAGGATAGGGAACTGATGTTTATACCTCGCGGGGTGAATGCTCGATAACAACTAAACTAGGCAGAATGGTTTATTAACACGGCTCAAGGAGAACCGTGGGATGAATGGTAGATCAAAAGAAACATTAGTCTTTCTGCACGGCTTTGGTGGGGGTTCCTCCGCTTACAAATGGTCAAAAGTTTATCCAGCTTTCGTCGCAGAGTATCAAATCGTGGCACCTGATTTGATTGGCTGGGGGCGATCGGGCTTATTAGCCAGATATTGCCCTCACTGGAGTAGAGGTTTAATTAGCCGGAGGTCACGATAGATAGATCCCGAACTAGACCTGACATGACGTATTCCATTCAATTCAGGAGCAAGAACCGATGCACAAGTTATCTCAGAATGTTCTGAGCCTTGTACTGATGATTTGTGTCAGTCTGCTGCTGCTCAGTTGGAGTCCAGCGTTGGCGCAGCCTCCCCTTTGGGGAATCGCCTCAGCCGCTCCAGTCATTCCTCATCCTAACGAGTTGGCACAGGCTGTCCAAGAGATTGAATCTCTGGATGCCATGCGTACTGGGCTGGCTTCTTCCCTGGAAGGGAGTACCGAAGCACCCACGATGCAAACCATGAAAGAAGTCTGCCGTCCGGTCGGAATGCGAGCTATCCAACTCAGCCAAGAGAATGGCTGGCAGGTCAAACAGATTGCAAAGAAATATCGCAATCCAGACCACGCCCCAGGCAACTTGCACGACCAAATTGCGTTGGCAAAATTCAACCAAGAGCCAGAACTGATTGGTTTTTGGGATCGAGAAACCTTGGATAAGCAGACAGGAACACGCTACTACCGCCGCATTAATGTGGAAGCCAGTTGCCTTGCCTGTCATGGTTTAAAAGATCGTCGCCCGCAGTTTGTTAAAGATGGCTACCCTCAAGATTTAGCGTATAACTTCAACGTTGGCGATTTGCGGGGCATGTATGCCGTTTTCATTCCCGATGATATCCAAAAAGCAATTCAAAAAGCTGTCAATTAGTGATAATCCCAATTAAGTCAAAGAGTAGTGCAAATGAAAACTGTTTTACATTTTATCGGATCAACATTCATACTCGGAATGCTAGTTTGGGCGCTAACGATTAATCTGGCGATCGCTCCAGTTCAGGCTGCCATTCGCCAGTTAGAAGAAGCACCAGGGCAGACGGTCTACCAGTCGGAGGTTTACCAGTCTCGCCAAACGCTCAAGGATCAACAGGGCAATAGTTGGCAAGCGATCGCCTTCAAACGGACTCATCCCGATCGAACAGCCACGATGTACTTGCGTCTCGTTGGGTTTCCAGGAACCGCAAACCTCGATCATTCGCGGTCACTCACCCTCATCGACTCGATGGGCAAAACCTTCACTGCCGCAGATGTCTCCCAAGATATGTTCATGGATCAAGCCCAGGTGGGGGCGGATGCCGGAGAGTATGATTTACAGCCGATCTTGATGCAGTTAGAATCGGCGATCCCGTTGCGGCTCGTCCTTCCAACCCTCGACCAATCAGAGATCACCCTGAATGTTTCTCCTAATGTGGTTGAAGAATGGCGATCGCTGACTGTTCAAAAGTAATCTTTTTGCAACTAGATAGCTATAAAGCAATAAATCGATTTTAAGATATACAAATACTTTGGAGATAAGCATCATGAGTTCAGAAACTTTAGCGGCTCTCAAGCCTTATCTCAGCTTTTTTCACCCTGTTACGATGTGGATCTTGCTGGTCGTTGCGCTCTATGCCATGTACCTGGGTGTGCAAGTTCGACGGACGAGGCTGGCAGACGGAGATATCAAGAAAGAATTGGTCAAAGGTCGGTTCGCCATCCGACATCACCAAATTGGCTCTATCCTCCTGGCGCTGATGGTAATGGGTGCGATCGGGGGGATAACCATGACCTATCTAAACAGTGGCAAGATTGTGATTGGCCCTCATCTGTTTGCTGGCTTAGGGATGGTGGGGTTGATTTCCACTTCTGCGGCGTTGGTTCCCTTTATGCAGAAGCATGACTGGGTTCGCAGCGTCCACATTTCGTTAAATCTGATTCTGTTGGGATTGTTTGGCTGGCAAGCTGTGACAGGAGTGCAAATTGTGCAAAAGATTGTGAGCCAAATGATGAAGAATGGTGCAGCGTAAGTAGTATTTATCCTACGGATCAAAGAGTTCTATTGAATGCGGATATAAATATTTATCAATCTGCGATGGCGTAACTGCCCACCGGATACTGTTGGCGAAAGTGTTACAACTAAAAGCCGCAACGGTAGATTGAAGGTTTGAGCTTAAGTGATACTTGAAAACACAACTATGTATTATATTCGCCAACAGTATCCCACCGTAGGCGATCGCCCTTAGTTAAAACACCTATGAGTGCTACTTATTTTAGGAGAAATTTATGAAGTTTAAAAAGTCAATCCAAACTTTACTGCTGGGAATTGTTTTGTCGTTCTGTCTCTTTTTCAGCATTCAACAAAACTTGATGGCATCAGAAATTTCCACTTCATCAGACTCAATGGCTGAAACTGATATTGTGTCAGATCAGAAAGGATTTCCTAAATTGGAATTAGCCGTAGATCAGTATCTTATGTCAATACCATCGGGATATTATACGATCGCTAAGGTTGAAGACTTAAAAAGTTTGATGGCAAACCGTCAGCCGTTATTGGTTGATGTGCGAGAACCATCAGAGTATCGGTCTGGTCATATCCCTGGCGCAACCAATATTCCGCTCCGAACGCTAGCTCGTAATTTAAGTAAAATTCCCAGCGATCGCCCTGTGGTGATGTACTGTTCTACTGGCTATCGTTCTTCTATGGGCGTGATGACGTTGCATCTGCTTAATTATGATAATGTCCAGGGTTTTCCACCTAGCTTTGCAGGTTGGAAAGCTTCAGGAGAGGAGATCGCCAAGTGAAGAGAGGCAAATCTTGGGACACCACATCAATTCCAAAGCTCTCCTCAACTAGCCGAAGCTAACTTTGTTTTCTACCAAGAATTTGAATGACTGCGGCTTTGCCATTGTGATAGCGCCCTTCGAGTAAATCTCGTTCCACTTCTCTAGCAATTTCCCAGTGGAGATCAGCTAGTTCCTGTTGCAATGTGGCCAGAGAAGGGAGCATATCTAGATTTTTAGGGCCACCCGTATTGTATTGTAGTTGCTCCGGTGCAAAGGCTTCAAGTACGAAAACACCGTTCGGTTTTAATCCCATCACGGCTAGGCGATACACTTTAGTTCGCAACTCTGAGGGCAGATGGCAAAAAATTGAAATAATCCCATCCCAAGATTGAGGTGCGATTGCAAAATCGGCGAGGTCAGTTTGGATAGTTGCGATGGCAACTTGTTTCTCTTGCGCTAGTTTTTGAGCTTTTGCCAGTCCCACGCTAGATTGATCTACGGCTACCACTTCATAGCCTAAAGATGCTAGATAAGTTCCATTCCGTCCCTCCCCCTCTGCCAAACAGAGGATTTTCCCTTGAGGAATTTTGGATGCTACCGAAACGAGAAAATCATTTGGTTCAGTACCATAGATATATTCTGAAGTCCCAAAGCGTTCATCCCACATAATTAATGCCGATTAGCTAACAAGTTCCCCAATTAATTCTGCAACAGACATCATACATTCGGCACGTCCAGCATTACTACCCGCAAAAATTAAACCATTTTCCACATCACCACGGGCAGCTTTATCTAATGCTTGAACAATACAATAGGTTTCTTGATGATCTCGGCATTGGCAAACCTCTAAGCAGTTAGCGATACAGCGCTTTTCTAAATCTGGAGAATGAGCGATCGCTTTTTCCACAAAACTATTTTTTAATGCCCTTCCCGGCATTCCCACGGGAGAAGGGACAATTACCACATCTTCGGGACTGGCATGAAGATGAAACTCTTTATAATTAATATCTGCATCACATTCATCGGTAGTAATAAAGCGAGTCCCCATTTGTACCCCTTTCGCCCCCAAAGCCAACATCTGATCAATATCAGCACGGTTCCAAACTCCACCTGCTGCAATCACGGGAATATCTTTACCCACTTCCGAACGCAGATATTCCACCAATTCTGGAATTACTTGCTCTGCATTTAAGGCAACATTACCTAAATCTTGGTATTTTGCACCCAAATGACCCCCTGCTGTATTCGGGTTCTCCACTACAAAGGCATCAGGTAAACGTCCATAATTACGTTCCCACTTTCGGCAAATCACCTTAGCAGCGCGGGTACTGGAAACAATTGGTACTAGTGCCACATCTGGATAGCTCTCTGTATATTCAGGTAGATGCAATGGTAAGCCAGCACCAGAAATTACTAAATTCACACCATGTTCCACTGCTGTACGTACCAGAGTTTCATTATCTCGCGCTACCACCATCGAGTTAATCCCAATCACCCCATTTGGACTGATTTGACGAGCTTTCTGGAGTTCATCAATTAATGCCAAGCGATTTGCTTCAAATAACTGATTTTTTCGCTGTTTAAGCGCAAAATAAGGAGAATTGAGTCCTAATCCCACGGCGGATACAATACCAATTCCACCTGCATTAGCTACAGCCCCAGCCAGATTCGCGCCAGAAATTCTGATTCCCATTCCCCCTTGAATAATCGGGTAACGGGCAATATGTTTACCAATAAGTAGCGGTGGAAGTGTTGTCATATTTTATTTTTAAGTTCTTAACTATGGAGTTTTAAAAGTTCTCAGCAGTTCCAAACATCCTCTTTGTGTTTTAGTGCTACTTGACAGAAAGTGGAAATATTGTTTGATAAAAAACTACTAAGACACTAAGTATTTTCCTGTGGCAACTTAGTAGAGAAGTCCCACGCACTTTAGTATATAGCTAAATAGCTATAAAAAGATAATCCTCAGCCGATTTTCCTTGGGTTTAGTTTCAGGGTTAGAGGAGTTTGACTGTAGATTAGTCGGGTGTGGCGATGATTATCTACCTGGGGCGATAGCGAAGCGCTGCTGCGTTCGCGCAGCGTCTCGCTGCGAAGCGCAGATCGCGGTTGCTGACGATTCTGCATCAAAACCAAAGCCGCAACTGCAAGTAAAAAATAACCAAAAGTTTTCTGAAGTCTATTAGCTGGAACAAATTCAGCTAAGTACGCACCAAAAATTGTTCCTAAACTAGCAGCCATAATAAAGGATAAGATCAGGTTCCAATTTAAAGAAACATGTCCCAAGTAGCCCAAAAAACCTGCAACTGAATTAAATACAATAATTAACAAAGATGTGCCGATCGCCTGTTTCATTGGTACATTTCCCAAAAGTACCAAAGCTGGCACGATCGCAAACCCACCACCAACACCAACCAACCCAGTCAGCACCCCAACACCCAAGCCTTCACTAATTAACCACAACCAACAATACTTGCAGACAGGCGGGGGATAAAATGCCAGTTTATCATCTGCTGTCACAGGCTTAGAACTACGCCGAATCATAAACACCGCAGCCACCAACATCATGACTGCAAACAGCATCATTTGAAAAGCTGCGGTAACTACTGGGAGGGTAGCAATTTTTGCCCCCACAAATGCCCCCAGCATCGTTGCCGAACCAAAAATAAATGCAGTCTTGAAATCAACATTTTTGGCTCGCCAGTGGGGAATTACCCCCAATAAGCTAACAGTACCGACAATTACCAAAGTCATGGCGATCGCAGATTTTGGCGGTATACCCATAACGTAAACTAGAATGGGCAACGCTAGCACCGAACCACCACCACCAATCAAACCCAAGCTCACCCCAATACAAGCAGCCATCAAATGCCCGATAATCCACAGCGTCATACACTGCTCCGTTGATTATAAGGAAGCTTTGCAAGTACCATTCCTAACATACAGCTATCAGTAATTCCCGAAAACGTTAATCCGGCTCCCATAAAACCACTGAGAATCAGGAACCAAGGAGAAACAAATGCTCCTAATAATGTGCCTGTTAACACCAAGGAACCAGTAACAATTTGTACTTGTCGGATTAAACTAATGGGGGCATTTTTGTTAATTGTGGTTGCATAACCCGCTTGTTTCCAAGCGCTTATACCTCCTTCCAGATGGGTAACAGTGGTAAAACCCGCATCAAATAGCTTTTGAGCAGCCATTGTTGAACGATTCCCGGAACGACAGTAGAGAATCACTTTTTTGTCTTGATCTTGGGTAACTTTGCGCGGATCAAATTTGGATAGGGAAATCAGGGTTGCTCCGGGAATATGCTCTCCTGCATACTCAGCTGGTTCACGGACATCTATAAGTGTGATAGCTTGTTGCTTCAACAACTGTTTGAGAGTTTGAGTATCAACGGTTTGTAATTTGTTTACACGGGAAGTAGTCATTGCTTTTTATACTTAGGAATGTAGATTTTTTAAACGCAAAGTTTTTGTGTGATTTTGTTACGCAGCAACGCTACCGCAGCGCTGGTTAGCGGGTACTGCTTCCATAATCTTTTTCGGGTTGGGTAGATTTAGATTTGCCATCAATTGGATAAATTCGTTGCGGTTTCGTCCCACCAGCCGCGAATTCCATTGTTTCTCTTCCCCAATGGTGGAAACTGTTTTACCTCGATAATCATGACCGGGATAAACTAAGGTTTCGTCAGGTAATGTAAACAACCGTTGTGTTATCACGTCATACATCATCCCTGCATTCCCACTCTGGAAGTCAGTCCGTCCACAACCACGAATTAACAGGGCATCTCCAGTGAGTAGATGAGTACCATTAACTAAATAGGCATTATGGCTATCAGTATGACCCGGAGTTGCGATCGCTTCTACTTTCACGCTCCCTAACTCTAATACTTCTCCATTTTTCATAAATCTGTCTGCACATATAGCTTGGGCATTTTCCGGTACAATCCCCAAACAACCCGTAGCCTCCCGCAATTTAGCTGTTCCAGTAATATGATCGGCGTGGATATGGGTTTCTAAGCAGTATTTCAGAGTTAATCCTAATTCTGTGAGTAATTGGCGATCGCGATCCACCTGTTCTAATACCGGATCGACCAAAATCGCCGTTTTAGTCTCTAAATCTGCAATTAAATAAGTATATGTGCTTGTTTCCGGGTCAAAGAGTTGTCGGAATAACATCATGGCTAACTCCAGATAAAATTGGTTGATTAATCAATAGTATAACTATATAGTAATATATTGTCCACACTGGAGTTAATTTTTTTGTGGCTGTTGCGATCACCTACGCCCGGATTTCTCACCACACCTCTTAAAGCCTGTGCAAGTGCAGGGGAGAAGTAATAAGTAATAAGTTTTTACTCATTACTCATTACTTCTCTTCTACTCCATCAAACGCCTTGAGAAGAGTGAGAAATGCGGGCTACGGTGAGCGCTTTGCGCCATTGCTTCCATCGGGGCGTAGCTCATCGCCAAACAATGATTCTTCCCTGATAGCAACGCCCTTTTGATAAAAAAAGCAACCCGAAGCATTTTTACTTGGGTTGCCTACACTGTTTTTGAGGAGTTAAAACGAACTGAATTCAGAATTAATTAACCGTGAATAGCGGGAGCAGCTAAAGCCACAGGTTGAATGTCCCCAGCAGCTAAATCTAAGGGGAAATTGTGAACGTTGCGTTCGTGCATTGTTTCAATTCCCAAGTTAGCGCGGTTTAAAACATCAGCCCAAGTATTAATTACACCACCTTGAGAATCAAGAAGGGAATCGTGAAAGTTAAAACCATTGAGGTTAAAGGCAAAAGAGGATACGCCCAAGGCAGCAAACCAGATACCAATTACTGGCCAAGCAGCCAAGAAGAAGTGTAAAGCACGACTATTGTTAAAAGATGCGTATTGAAAGATCAATCTACCGAAATAACCGTGAGCTGCGACAATATTGTAAGTTTCCTCTTCTTGACCAAATTTGTAACCGTGGTTTTGGGATTCAGTTTCAGAGGTTTCTCGAACTAAAGACGAAGTAACTAGAGAACCGTGCATGGCAGAGAATAAAGCACCACCAAAGATACCAACTACTCCCAACATGTGGAATGGGTGCATGAGAACGTTGTGTTCTGCTTGCAATACAAGCATGAAGTTGAAAGTACCACTAATCCCTAAAGGCATCCCATCAGAGAAAGAACCTTGACCAATAGAGTAGACTAATATTACCGCAGTGGCAGCAGCAACAGGTGCGCTGTAGGCAATAGAAATCCAAGGACGCATCCCTAAGCGGTAAGATAATTCCCACTGACGACCCATGTAGCAGTAAATACCAATCAGGAAGTGGAAAATAATCAACTGGTAAGGGCCGCCATTATATAACCACTCATCTAAGTTAGCCGCTTCCCAAATGGGATAAAAGTGCAGACCAATAGCATTGGAACTAGGCACAACCGCAGCAGTAATGATGTTATTGCCATAGAGTAAAGCACCAGCGACAGGTTCACGAATACCATCTATATCTACAGGTGGTGCAGCAATGAAAGCAATGACGAAACAAGTGATTGCCGTTAAGAGTGTGGGAATCATCAGTACGCCAAACCAACCAATGTACATACGGTTGTTGGTACTGGTGATCCAATTGCAGAATTTCTCCCAAAGATTGCTACTACTTTGGCGTTGTTGCAGAGAAATAGTCATAATTTTTAATTCCGAGGTTAATCGTTGTTCAAGGCAAGTTAACCTTATCCTTTTATATAACCACATAGTTATATAAAATGTCAAGTAAATTCTCATATTGCTTTAAAGTTATTTGAATAGGCAGTAAGTTTGAGGCGTGACAAGCGGGCTGTAATCTATACTGGGCTTTTACTTTAAGTTAAAAAAAAGAATTGTATCGATAGCGTCGTGGAAAGTGCCGCAACTTGCATTGCGTCCAAGGTCAATCCCACGTTTTTAAACGTGGGATTGACCTTCTGCCTTGTCTACGACACGCTACGCAAACGTACTTCTGCCTTATAGCGGGAACATACTTGTACCCCTTGCGGGAAAACGAAAGCAGGAACAGAGTCAACAAGAAGGGGGTAGGGTGTAGGGTGTAGGGAAGACGGCATTGGACGGAGCTTGGAACTCCGAGCAATGCAATTGCCTTAAAATGCAGGGCTTGAACACAAGAGGTTGTTGGGGCTATTCCTTCCCCCACACCCTACACCCCGCCCCAACGGGGCTTGGTCATCTTTTAGAAAAATTTAACTAATTAAATAAATTACTAAGTAGTAATATAATAGTAGAGTAAAGAACGTTTACTGAATCAAAACATTAAACAAGGCACTCAACACCTATGCTGAAACTAAGGGCTACACCCTAAACTAACTATGCCGCAGGCCTTACGAGACACTACGCGTAGCTTGCTTCCCCAGAGGTTTACGCCGTAGGCATCATCCAACCTTCCACCAATTGAGAATTGTGTAAATTATGACTACTGATATGGCATCTACATCTTCTATTCAACCATTTGTGATTAATATCTCCCCTTCTGAATTTGCCAACTTAGCTGAACCTCCCTTGCTGATAGATGTGCGTAGTAAGTTTGAGTATGGAATGTTTCACGCGCCTGGGGCAATCAACCTGAGTTTGCCACGTCTTCTAATAGGCATGATACCGGGTTTACGTCGCTGGCTTTATCCCCAATGGTTTCGGGATTTACCCAAAAATGAATCTGTTGTTGTAATTTGTTTAACCTCCCACCGCAGCCCTATCGCTGCTGAATATTTGCTCAAAGCAGGTTTTACTAAAGTCTTCAATATTAGCGGTGGGATGATGGAGTGGCGGCGATTGGGGCTAGAAACTTGTACGGGTAAGTAATAATTTTGGTTTAATCAGGAGTTTTTTATGACACCACACAGACAAATAACTCCAGACTGCTTAAAACGTCTCTTTGCTTGGGGAATGGCTAAAGCAAATACCGCAGATAACAGTGCCATCAAGTTGCAGGGTTGCAACAGTTATGAAACTATGGCACAACTCAAACAGGCTTTTTTTGCAGATTTAGACGGACGAGTTTTAGAAATTGGGCCGGGAGCAGGGGCAAATCTCTCTTATTATCCCACTGATATCTACTGGATTGGCATTGAGCCAAATCCTTTCATGCATTCTTATCTCAAGGAGGAAGCCGAACGCTTTGGTTTGCATAATATTGAGTTACGTTTAGGATCGGCGGAAAGGTTAGAGATTGAAGATAACAGCATTGATGTTGTTGTCAGTACCCATGTTCTCTGTTCTGTGACTGACCTTGTAACTACCTTACGAGAAATCAGGCGGGTACTAAAGCCTGATGGTCGTTTCTTATTTATCGAACATGTTGCAGCTGAATGCGGTACTTGGACGCGCAGAATTCAAGATGGAATTGAACCAGTCTGGAAGACAATGTTCGACAATTGTCACCCCAACCGTGAAACTGGGGAAATTTTAGAAAATGTTGGTTTTGAGAGCGTTGATTATCAACAGTTTAATCTTTCTTTTCCCATTTTCAGCCCTCATATTGCTGGAGTAGCTAGGAAGAAAATTGTCGAAATAGTCGAACAAGATTCAAAAAGTTTAATTAATACTCAAAATATTTAGACTCGGAGGCAAAAAAATGGAAACTACAGTTAAAGATGGAGTCTTTATTCACATTAGTCGAGGTGTAGAAGACCCTCACCGGGTATTGATGGCATTGACCCTAGCTGAAAAAATGTCTGAGGATAAAGATGTCCTAGTGTTCTTTGATATCCAAGGGGTAGAAGTTCCTCTCAAAAATGGGAAACCGATTGAATTTAGGGAGTTTGAATCAGCACAAACCCTGTTACCTAAATTGATTGAAAAAGGCGTTTTAGTATGCGTCTGTCCCATGTGCTTAAAAGCCGCTAACCACCAACCAGAAGATTTGATTGAGGGGATAAAACTGGCTGAAAAAGAAGCTTTCTTTAATTTCACTCAAGGACGCATTTTGTCTTTGGATTATTAATATAGTTACCTATTTTTATCACTGCAAACGGATAAAAAACTATGAAACTCTCAAATCAAAACCTTAATCAACGCCTCAACAAAATTTATGATGTGATTATTGTCGGTGGTGGTGCCGGGGGACTATCTGCGGGGATTTATTTACAGCGTTTTCGTCTTTCTAGTTTAATTATTGACAAGGGTAAAGCTAGGTCTTTCTGGATGCAAGAATTGCACAATTATTTGGGCTTACCACCAGATACCCCCGGTAGGGTTTTATTGCAGAGTGGTAAAAAACACTATACTTCACTTGATGGTGATTTCCTCAATGCTTATGTTGAGGAAATAGTCGATGAGGGAGAAACCTTTGCTGTCAAGGTCAAGGTGGGGCGTGTAAATAGCGTTTCTGAAGTGTTTCGCTCTAAATATTTGCTAGCGTGGCAAAACTTACTAGAGAGGAGTAAAAATCCTGTAATCTAGACCTTGTAGCGAAATAATGGTGCGAAAACTTGGCAAGAAAAAGTCTAAAACCAGAAGCAACATCATTTGAAGTACTCGATTGTGTTCAAAAAAAATGCCCTTCGTGTGGTCAAGCAATGTGGAATGAATACAATAATCCTCGACATATAAGAACGTTAAATGGGGTAATAGAACTACATTTGAAAATTCGTCGATGTCAAAATAAATCATGTCTGCGGTATAAAAAAGCATATCGACCAGAAAAAGAAGGGTCACTCGCTCTACCACAGAACGAATTTGGTTTGGATGTGATTGCTTATATAGGAGCGTTACGCTACCAGGAACATAGAAGTGTTCCTCAAATACACACTCACCTTGAATTAAAGGGTATATGTATCAGTCAACGAACGGTCACGCACCTAATTGACAGATATGACGAGTTACTTTCTTTATGGCTAAAAGACCATAAAAGGTTAAAAGCAATAGTTAAAAAGCAAGGACGGGTGATATTAGCCATCGATGGGATGCAGCCAGAAATTGGACATGAGGTATTATGGGTCATTCGAGATTGTATATCAGGAGAAATATTACTAGCTAAAACCTTATTATCATCAAGAAATGAAGATTTAGTGGCGTTATTATTAGAAGTAACTAACACCCTAAATGTACCAATTGATGGAGTTGTTAGTGATGGACAACAATCAATTCGCAAAGCTGTAAAAGTAGCATTACCTAGTATTGCTCATGGTTTATGTCATTATCATTACCTAAAGGAAGCAATTAAACCCATATATGAGGCGGATCGACATGCAAAAAAGGAATTAAAAAAAAAGGTTAGAGGATTACGAGACATTGAACGTAGTGTTACCAATGAAGATAAGGATTTGGTGACTATTATTGAAGATTATTGCTCGGCAGTGCGTAGTTCTATAACCAATGATGGTCATCCACCGTTAGAGGCATCTGGATTAAAGTTACAAGAAAATTTGACTTTGATAGAACAAAGCTTAGAACGAATGGAAAAAAAAGTGCTTTACCACCACCTTTAGTCAACCTCAAACACCTGATAGCTAAAGGGTTATCTGCGACTGCATCTTTATTTTCACCTGTTATAGTTGCATATCAATGGGTTGATAAGGCTAGTAATATTCTCAATAATAAAATAGGTCTTGATGCTGCTGGAGTTAAACAAAGTTATCAGGAATTATTAACAGAAATGTCCCAACAAAAGCAGAAAGCTGGTACACTTAGTAGCGCAATTGATAACTTTATAAAAACCACTCATAACTGCTGGTCTGGACTTTTTCATTGTTATGAAATTGAAGGTTTTCCCAGAACTAATAATGACTTAGAACATGCTTTTGGTATGCTACGTCATCATCAACGTCGTTGTACTGGTCGTAAAGTTGCCCCCTCATCCCTCGTTATTCGTGGTTCTGTCAAACTTGCCTGTGCAATTGCTACTAAACTTCATTCTTTTACCGCATCTGATTTAGCACAAGTTGATATTCATACTTGGCTCGAATTACGCTCTCAATTGAAAAAACACCATAAAGCCAGAATTGAACAATATCGATTTCGCAGAGATCCCAAGGGTTACTTGGCTAATTTAGAGAGTCGTCTTCTCTAGTAAGTTTTACCACACTAGAATATTTGATTGCTGCTAGTGGTATTATTGACCATCTGCCGCCTTTAGATGAAATGCAGAATGTTTATGACTATGCTGGGTACAATTTGCATGTCTGCATGATTTGCGATGGTTATGAAATGACAGATAAAAAATGTGGTTTCTTCGCAGGTAGTGAAGCAAGTATTGAAGAAATGATCTTCAACTTAAGCTGGTTTACACCTTATATTACCGCCTTTACTCACGGAGCTTTTGAAGTAAGTCCGCAAGTGCGTCAGAAACTCCAAGAACATGGTTATCGCCTAGTGGAGACACCAATTAAGCAATTCTTGGGACACAATCACCAGATGACTGGTGTGGAGTTGGTGGATGGTTCAGTGATTGAGTTAGAAACTGGTCTAATTTCAATGGGTTCCCGTTATCACAATACCTATCTGCAAGGGATAAACCTAGAGTTAAAAGGAGGTAATCTAGTTACCGATCAGATGTGTCGGACTTCTCACCCGCGAGTCTTTGCCATTGGTGATTTGAAGGTAGGGTTGAATCAGGTAGTGATTGCTGCGGGGGATGGGGCTTTAGCTGCTACGCAAATTTGGCGAGACATTCGTCGTGCCAATGGTGCGCGTCGTTGGGAGGAGAATCTAAAAGTGAATGCCTAGTCAATGGCTTGTTGGGAGGGGAGTAGGGAAACTCCCAAGAAACTTGTCCTCAGCTTAACTGAGGAAATAGTTATTTTGAGAGGGTGCTAAAGGCTTTGATCTGTTCAAATTCTTTAGCCCGTTTTTGTATTTCGTTGCCAATGCGATCGCAAACTAATTCGCATAATTCAAAAATTACAGGGTCACTGATCGCATAGTAGACGCTAACTCCCTTTTGCTGACGGGACACCAAACCTGCTTGGGTCAACACCTTTAAATGTTTTGAGAGATTCGCTTGTCCTAAAGCCGTAGCTTCACCCATTTCAGTAACGTTCATCGGCCCGGTTCTGAGACAACTCAAAATCTGTAAGCGACTGGTTTCAGAGAGTACCTTAAAATACTCTGCAACGGGAGCAAGGATTTCTGAAGTGTTTTTTCGAGAAAGAGTCTCTGACATAAGGATTCAATTTTATATATAACTTATATTACTATATAGTTATAATTCCTTCTTGATAAAGTTCTGCCACCAAAATCCCCGAAGCGTCAATGGACGGTAAGTTTGTATAAATGGCAATTTCCCACTCTTGGTCACGGGTAGGACGAATTAACTTGACTAAAGGCGACCCTAAAAAGTCCGTCCCTCATGGACAATTTCCACCTGTTGTTCAAACGCAGTTCCGGTTGGGAGCAACCCGACAGGATGCAACTCATCCACAGGCTTGTATCCCAAGCCCCCGTGTTGACGAATCACTTTCGTGCGATGGCATAACCGCTTTTTTCGTTGGCGTTCGTCAAAGACGTGCCGTTGGCATTAGCGAAGCGGTAGCGAGTCTTCGAGCGTCAGCCTCTCGTTCGCGTTAGCGTCTCTGAAAGAGAAGAGAAGAGAAGATATTGCCCTTACGTCAAAACAAAAAATCACCCACCAATCCCTTTACCACTCTTATAAGTCATCGCTCTGGGTTTCCTCTTGCCTATAGGGACTACTTTCGACTGCTTGGGAGGTTGTAGCGGACGGCATTTCTCGCAATATAGAGGTCGCACACCAAAAGTTTCTCTTTGTGTGGGTTGTTCGCACTGCTTACATACGAAGTTGAAAACGCGGGTGTGAATTTCCCGCTTATGCGCTCTGACGGTGTACTCTCGGACTTCAATAGTTTTGCTGGACATTGATTAGTTTTTTAAGTTGCTATTTATAAATATAGTTTCTTGTTTTTGACTAATAGTATAGCCAGAGCATCATCTTCATGATTAAAACAAGGATAATTGCCTTGGGGAAATATTACCTTTACGTCTGCGATGATAGTAGAGGTAGAAATCATTGCTAATTAAGATACTCCTTAATATCACTTTTTTGACGGCGAAGAATAGAGAGCGCTTTATGTTCAAGCTGGCGAATTCGTTCTCGACTTAAGTTAAGGCGATCGCCAACTTGAGTTAAGCTCAGTTGATGATCATTTTCTAACCCAAAACGTAGAGTTAGTATTTCTCGTTGTATAGGGGGTAGGGATGCCAGAAGATTATTCAAATCAAGGCGCAACAGTTCCTTCGTGAGCCGTTCGTCTGAGGAAATGCTCTCATCTGGTAAGATATCCAATAACTCAGTGTCTTGATTGTCTCCCACACGCAAATCCAAAGAAACTGGCTGCTTCGAGACACTGAGATATTCTCGAACCTGGTTAGGCTTTAAATTTAATTCTTCAGCAATTTCGGTGACAGTAGCATAGCGACCAAGCTTTTGAAAGCTTTCTCGCTGTACTTTTTTAATTTTATTAAGTCTTTCGGTTAGGTGAGTTGGCAATCGAATAGTACGAGATTTTTCTGCAATTGCACGTGTGATTTCCTGACGAATCCACGCCTTTTGCATAGGTTGATAGTTTGTAGCCTTTGTTAGGGTCGAACTTCTCTACCCCTTTTTGTAAACCTAGTGTACCTTCCTGAATTAAATCGAGGAATTCTAAATTGTGGTTCTGGTATTTCTTAGCAATAGAAACCACTAGCCGCAGGTTCGCTGTCACCATTTTCTGTTTAGCCTTTTGGCCTTGTTGAACGATTGACTGTACTTCAGCTTCGCTTTGCCCAAACGAGATAGCTAATTCTCTTGCAGTTGGTTGTCGGTTAAGTTTAAGTGAGATCGCTTGCCGTTGCTGCTCAATCGTCATCATCTGCTGCACAAGCCTAGCGTTTGTAATTTCTTGCTCAGGAGTTAGCAGAGGGTAGCGTCCGATTTCTTTGAGGTAGGAGCGAACTAAGTCAGTAGTTGGGCTGGGCATACTTTCAATTAATTGTGACGACTACTTTTATTTTTCGTTTGAATAGAATCTTTTATTTCCAGAATTAGCTAACCAATCAAATCTTAACCATAGACTTCACCCAATGTTTATTTTTGGGAAATAATTTTATAAATATAATACTTTAAATCTTCAAATAGGTAAATACTAAAACCTACTTTATTTTATAACTAAGTTTTAAAGTAATAAAGAAATTTAGTTAGATTAAATCAAAGATACGCTACGCTAAATTTAGAGTGAAGTCCTCTCTTGAAGAGAGGATATGTTCAAATCCGCTTCATATTTGGACAAAGCTCAAAGACGCTTTGCGTAAATTAATTGAAATTTACAAATAATTAGTTGAGAAAAAATCATGGATACGCAATCTCTGCTCACTTTGACAATCGAAGTCATCTTTTGGGCATTCGTTACTCTCGTTATATTCCAGTTCATTAATGGACTATTTGTATCGTCTGCTTATGCTAGTAATGTGGTTTCGGTTAGCAATCTAAATATAGCGGCTTCTACAATCCCATCAGTTTCAGAAGTAATCACACCACAAGCTCAGACTTTTGAAAAATTGCCAGATCCTTGGATGTTAGAGGATGAAGTCATTCCTTGTACCAGTAAGGAAGCAGTTATTCTCTCATTCCCTACATTGAGATTGCTGCCTCCAGTTGAAGAAATTTCACCACAACCAAAACGTGCTACTCGTTCAAATAAAGCTAACAATACTGCCAACAAGTCACCGAAAACTAAACAGGCTGATGTAAATTCTTCAGGCAAGCGCAAGCCAGGCAGACCGCGTAAAGCTGGCTAATTCGTTTTTTAAGCCTCGGCTGATCACCTAAGAATAAATCTTGGAAGGTTCAAAAGTTCAAATGAGGCTAATGAAGAAGGTTAAAGGGGAAAGGGGAAGGGGAAAGGGAGCCAATAACTTAAAAGCTCTTGTTCCAAATAAAGACGCTGCTAAGTTCTCGCACTACGTGTCTCAAAAATCTTCTTTTTTATTCTCCGCAATTAAGACAGGCGATGCACTGAGCGTAGCCGAAGTGGGCTTTCTACCTTGTGGGGAAAATTTCTAAATTCTGTGCCCTTTCCCCCTTCCCCCTTTCCCTTTTCCCCTTCTTGGCAATTGCCTCATTTATTAATAAGAGAAAGGCTTCGCCATAGCAAAAGTGAAAAAATAATATTGTGAGTGATGCAATGGTACAGCAAATTTTCACTCAAGGTTCTTTATTCGATTTGCAAACAGTAATCGATTATGGGCAGTCAGTTATTAATGTTGCCCAAGAGCTTGCAAAAGTTTTAACAGATAATCGCCCTCTCTCTACAAAAACTGTTTCTTCCCAGATGAATCGCTACTTTCTAGGCACTGCTGCGTCCGGTGCGTGGCAGTGGAAAGACGCTTACGAAGCAGTGGAAGTAGCGCAAATATTATATCTGCGTCATCTGGGAATTAAGATTTTATCACAACAACCTCAAGTGGTTGTGCAACAATTAGAAGAATTAACAGCCCTCTGCCCGACGCATACTCGCCGTAGTGAAGAGTCAGTAAACCTTCAGCAATTCTCCACCCCTCTGCCGCTTGCTTATCTGGTAGCAAAATCAGGATTTATACAAGCTGATGATTTGATTTTGGAGCCAAGTGCCGGAACTGGTTTGTTAGCACAAATGGCTAAACTGCACAGTGCAAGTCTGATGCTAAACGAGCTTGCACCCGATAGAAGTAAGATTCTGCGTCGGTTGTTTCCTGGCACTCCACTATTCTCAGTAAACGCGGAACAGATTAACGACTATCTGGTTGGCAAGACTCAGCCCTCAGTTGTGCTGATGAATCCACCTTTCTGTGCATCTCCTAAAATCAACAGTCGCAACCCCGACGCAACAAAGAGCCACATCAACTCGGCATTGCAAAGGCTATGCGATGGCGGGCGGTTGGTAACAATCAGTGCCAATTGGTTCTCTCCCAATAATCCTACTTCCTGTAGTGGTAATTGGATTGATACCCTTGACTTTGAAACAGCACAGACTATTGGAAACGCAATATTTCTCCAATGTCTCTCTTTCTAACCTCTCTGGCATCAGACGAATATTTTTGTGCTTGCTTATAGTCACAGGATGCATACCTGTCATCTCGGCAAGCTTTAAAAAGCCGCGAGTTAGTGGCAGCGTAAACAGAATCCAAAAGTCAGGAGCCAGTTAAGACCCAAGGGGTAGGATACAAAAGTGAAGAAAATGCGGCTTTCTCTGACCCTTTTAGTTAAATTGATAAACATTGATATTTATATTACAGCACAATTTTGATTAACCCAATTATCAGGAATTCTTTCTAAAATACCAGAACCAAATACCTTATTTATGTCTAAATATTCTAGATGAACATAACCAATATGACAGTGACAAGTTTGGTTGGTACAAGGTTGTTCAAACAAAGCTGTTTCCCAGGTGGAATCGTAAATATTACCAATTACTGTTTTAATAAAATGACATCGGTACATTGTCCCGTCACCATCAACAGAAATTACTGATTTTCCAGCCCGACAAGAATGCCCAAAGCTAGGATAATGTTGAGTATTTAGTTCATATAATGGGTCAATAGATTTAAAGAATTCTCGATTTTCTGGTGATAAATTAGCAAGTTCAGCTTTCACAGCATTAATCCACAAATAAACGCGGTTTGGTAACTCTTGACGTAAAGCTGCTATTTCTGTTTTAAACTTAGGAAAACCGACAACTCCAACGCTGAATTTAATATTTTTGTTGTCTAGATTGAGGCATTTTTGTAAAAAGCGATCGCGTGACACCCATTCGGAATGAAAAGTTGCCCAAAGCGCCAATTTATCTTTGTTACATTCCTCTACCCAATCTAAATTACAAGATAGATTAGTTTGAATTGCTACTTTATTAACATTGGGTAATTGCGTTAATTTTATCAGTGCTTGCTGATAGTAAGAATGGATTAGTGCTTCTCCCCAAGGAGTAAAAAGAATTGAAAATTGATGTTGAGTATGTTGGGAAATCCAGTTGACAAAGCGTGCTAGTGCTTGTTGATCAATTGCTAATTCTGCGGCTGTTTGTTGGCGTTTGGCAAAAGGGCAATATTCACAGCCGTAGTTACAGCTGATTAAAGGGCCGCGATAGAGGATAGTAAGGTGCATAGAGAGCTTAGAGTTTTATTTTTTCTTAGTGGCTAAATTCTGTCCAGTTGAGATTCTTAGGATATGGAACAAGCAACCCTAAAACCAATCCGATTGTTTGGTGCAGCAGCACTACGATAAGCCGTTCTCCACCCTCGCACAACTCGGTATTCTCGAAATTCACTCAATTCTTCAGGGGTTTCCCGCGCTGCACCATCTGTGGGTGCGTTGTAATAATCTCTGTGCCAGTAATCAGCACACCATTCTATGACATTGCCGTGCATATCATATAGACCGAAAGGGTTGGCAGAAAAGGAACCCACTGGTGTAAGTTTATTATAGTTTGCTGTTTTACTCACATTCTCAGGAGTAATTATCTCGCCAAAATGGTACAGCGTGGTAGTACCTGCACTACAAGCATATTCCCACTCAGCTTCACTTGGCAGTCGATATAAACGTCCTGTGCGTCTGGAAAGTCGCTGACAAAACTCAACTGCTTCTGGCCAAGATACCCAATCGATGGGATGCTGGTTAGGAACTATGTCTGAAAATTCTGGAGGATAACGAGATAAATTCGGATCTAAGTCGTACTGTACTTTGGGCAAACCTGCAACAGCTTGCCATTGTGCTTGAGTAACCTCAAACTTGCCAAGGTAGAAAGATGCAACGGAAACCGAATGCTGTGGTTCTGAACTACTACCGTTCATCTGACGCTGTTGTGCAGGAGATGAACCCATTAAAAACTGTCCTCCAGGGATTGCAACCATTTCTAGTATTGCTCCCTTGCCCAGGTCTTCAGCGAAGAACTGATTTTTACCCTGACGACGATTTACAATTTGCCCTTGCGGATTAACCGTGATTACTTCAAACTCAAAGGTTTGTAAGATAGGCGCTTTACCTAATTTGGAGATCCGAGAAGAGGATTGTCTCATACAACTCCCGGCGATCGCACTCATTAAGCCTAAACCTGAGAAAATCAAAAGTCGTCGTCTTAGATTTGGAGGTTCTATATCTAGAGACTGCTGGTGCGGTTGCTTCATGAAGAACCCCTAGTAATCGTAGGTTGAGATATCTGTTTATAATTTCCTTCCATACAATGTTTTTCAGATTTCTTGAATTAATGGGTTTAAACTTTAAGTCTGTAACTGGTTGGAGAATAATAGAGTTTAAGAGTAAAGATATCGACTAAAACTTATTTCAATTCATAAGTCTGGCTTAGTTGGCGCACCCGATCAGAAAATAACCAATCACCAATTGTGTCAGAACGCTCAATACCTGCATCAGTTAAACACAAAATTTGTTCATTTTGCGTTGCTAGATTCAGGGATAGTAATTCGGTGAGTTCTGGAAAATCTACCATTACATCTGTTCCAAACTGATGGCTATAAATAACAAAATTCAACCCTTCTTCAGAGAGAAGAGATAATAAAATGTAGCGACGACGGCGTTCTTGGGCATCTAATTGGAAACCATAGCTGGCATAGTCGAAAGCTTCATTGGGTGTCTGTATATAGGCTTGCAGAATATCGCGGATTTCCTTAGAACCCACTGCATATTCGTTGGAGTAGTGCAAAGTATTAGTGTACGAACGTGCGCCACAACCTAAACCAATCATCCCGTCGGCTTGACAGCAGTAGACGAGAGAGGGGGGAGACAAGGGAGAAATATTGATACCTTGTCTACCTTGTCCCTCTTCCAAGCGTCGAAACATCCGCATGGAAACTTGCGTATATCCTTCTGACAATAATAGCGATCGCCCTTCCCGATAACAAGCTAAACGAATATCGTCCCATTCTCGATCTGTGCGTCCTAAACCTGTGAGCGATCGCACATACAATGGATATAGATAAATTTCTTCTGGTTGAAAACGCAAGGTAGCTTGTATTGATTGCAACCAAGTATTTACAGTTTGTCCGGGTAAACCGTAAATCAGATCGATATTCAGAGTGGGAAATCCCATCTCTTTTATCCTTGTCAGCGTTGCTTCTACCTGAGTAGTAGATTGACGGCGCTGAGTGGCTAAAACTTCCGAATCGATAAAGCTTTGGACACCAATGCTAACACGATCGACGGCGTGCGATCGCAACAACTTTAACTTATCCTCAGTTGCGGTTTCTGGCGAAACTTCCACAGAAATGGGAATTTCCTGTAACTTTGCACCCATAGTACTTTCAGCAATATTGAGAATAGTTTCGAGGTGCTGAATTGGTAATTGGGTGGGAGTTCCGCCACCAATAGCGAACCTAGCAAATGACGCATCACCCAACACCGCCTTCATCCGTTGCGCCTGTCGCTGTAACGTGCGGACATATTGACTCATAAAATCTTCATTGTGGCTGACTGTAGTAAACAGGTTGCAGAACCCACAACGCATTTCACAAAACGGTATATGTATGTAGAGAAACAGCGCTTGTCTATCTTGCTGCGCCCAAAGTTCTGGGAGATACACAGGTGGGGTGAGGGGACGGTAAGCTGTTTTGTGGGGGTAAGAATAGACGTATGCTTGATAAGGAGACTGGGCAATTTTCGATTTGAGATTTTGGATTGTCAGCATAAGATTTAAAAGAATTTAGAACTCTGCGCCGGTCACTGAGCGTTGGTCATTGAGCGTAGCCGAAATGAGCCGAAGTGCTGCGTCTCTGCGTGAGTTTTCATAAAATAAACTCAGCATAGGGAACAGTCCAAACCACAGGATGGCTAAGTCGATGTCCAGTGTAACCATCTTCACCATAAGTTGTCCCGTGGTCGGAACAGAGAATGCAAAAAGTAGAATGCCTTTGTCGTATAATATTCCAGAGTTTGGCTAATTGGCGATCGACATATTCCAAAGCTGCGGCGTGAGATTCAATCGTATCGATTTTATCTTTGGCATCGGGAAGATAGAAATAATTTGGTTGATGCAAGGCAGAAATATTTATAAATAAAAATATACGTTGATTATTTGGCGTTTTTTCTAAAATTTTTCGCGCCAGATTTACCTGATTTTCTGTAGATTCGGGATTAGTAACGCCTAATTCTAGACTCCAATAACTTTCAGCAAACATTGAGGGAATTACATTACCTAAAGGGTTGCGTTTGTTGAAAAAACCAACCCCACCAATGCAAACTGTATGATATCCCTTAACAGCTAATCCATTAACAATATTTGAGCTATCTAATACACAAGTTGTATCAGTTGTAGTGGTACTTCCTTCAAATCCCAAAGCAAAAAGACGGGGGTGAATTCCAGGTGTTACAGGTGTGGGTAAAAAGCCCGCGAAAAATGCATGATGCGCCGCGTAAGTGAAATTTCCGGGTGAATGTCGTTCTTCCCAGCCTGTTTTAGGGAGTACTTTTGCTAAGTTTGGAGTGCGTTTTTGTGCAAATAGGTTTTTGGCTACGTCGTAACGTAATGTGTCTATAGTGATAAATAAGATATCGTAGGTTCCAACTATTTGATTCATGTTGAACATGGCGAGGAAAAATAATAAATATTAGCGGTCTACATATTTTTAGGTTCACGCAGAGTCGCAGAGAGTAACGAGATTTAGTTTCTATTTTTTATTTCATTCATACAAAGACCAATAGCGCAACCCACTACCACTTTCAGTATCTTGTGGTTCTGCTTCTAAGTGACAATTGAGTTGAGATAGCTGCTCAATCATACTTGTAGATAAACGATTCATAGAAACATTCAGTATATGGAGATGATTGATTTTTGAACAGTTAAGTAAAATTTGTGCGCCTTTATCTGTTAATTTTCCCATTGATAAGTCCAATACTTTAAGATTATCCATTAAAGGAGATTCCACTAAAATTTCAGTAAGATCATCTGCATATTCACAACTCTTTAAACCTAAATATTCTAGTTTAGGAAATAACATATTTTTGAGAAGAGGTATCAATCTGCTGATACCTGAATTTATTCCTTCATAATGGAAATCATCGTCTCTACCCAACCATAATTCTAGATACTCTAGATTGGGCAATTCAAGAACACAAATTTGATCAATAGTTTGATAGCTGAGTCCGTGACCAGTTTCAACAATCAATGTCTTTAAGCTATGGTGTTGTAGTGGACTGAATTTTAGAGAGTCATCACAACGAACTTGTAAGACTTCTAGATTTGGATAAGCGGTCAGCACTGGGCTAACATCACCTAAAGAAACATAAGAAACTTTGTATGGTTCATCATACCCATCTCCAATGAAAAGAGTTTTAAGACTAGTCAGTTCCTTATATGCAGAAGAAATAGTTTTTATGATATTACCAGCCCTTGTATTACGGTAATTGTCTGCCCATATTTGGCAAACTAAAGCCTGGATTTTATCGGCTTGAGAGTCACAAAGCAAAGCTTCAAATTGGCTAAAATCGAAAGGACTATATTCAACATATCCAAGGACATAGGCTGTATCCATTACATTGGTGATACCAATGGAAGGATCAAAATTCTCAAATTTCCACTCTGTTAGCAAGCGAAAAAATAACCGAATGTCATAATCTATTACTGCTTGTTTACCTTTTTTATTTCCACTTCTCTTCAATAGCCTTGCAGCAAAAAGCTGTACTTGCTCGGAAGAATCTGTTAAAGTATTAATCACTAAATCTAAACCCATATCTCCATAATTCAAAGCTTCAGAAAGAGCAGCGAGTTTCACTTCAATAACCGAACTTTTTAAGCGACTTTTTATCCCTTCAATTCCTCCTAATACCACACCGCTAACAGGAGGTGGCGCTTCTCCACCAAGTACTGCGTCAAATTCTCCCGGTTTATTTGAATTGTTGTTCATTTTGGTTAATCCTAATTTATAGTACCACCCTACATTTATCTTGCCAAAATAGCTTTAACTTCACTCATGTAAGTATCCATCCCATTCCACAAAATACCCGGTAACAAATCACCAAAAGCATTAATCTCTAAAATGGCATGAGTTTTCCAATCGGGTAAAATCAGTAAATCAACTCCGCAATATAAACTATTAGGAAATAATGCTGCTGCTTGTTCACAAGTTCGCTTCATTATCTCCCAATTTTCCACACCAACTTTTGCTAAAAATTCCTCAGTATTTCCCCGTTCATTTCCCAAATGCAAATTTGTCATGGGACTTTTACCAAGGCGAACAACGATATGCTGTGCTTCACCATTAATAACCACCACACGCACATCAAAACCACATTCTTGCAAATGTGCTTTGGGTAGCCATTCTTCAACTTGTACGCCTTCTGCTGTCAAGATGTTGATAATATCGGCGATTTCTTCATGATGGATATAGTGCCTAATTTTCCGGGAGTTGTAAAGCAGAGTTTGCCCATTTTCTCGCACTCGTTCGACGGTGGTAATGGCTGATTCAAAACGCGAATTTGCGCGGTAAGCAACGACTCCAGAGGCGGCGGAACCGTGGGAAAGTTTGACGAATACTCGTTCTATTCCCTGCATTTGCATTTGTTCGCGTAAATGTTCGTAGTTGTGGATTTTTCCTAATGAACGGGGAACGGGGATATTATGACGGCTGAATCTTTCGTGACAAGCTGGTTTGTCAAACATCACAGCGATATCTTGGGGATGGTTCATAAACTCGCCATTTCTGAGAAAGGGAGTAAGTTGTGTTTCCCATTTTTGCAACAGATACCGCCAGCCTAAATACCACTGTCGGGGATAGAGGATGAGTCCTTTGTCAAATTCTAATTTTGTCGCGGCTTCTGCACTGATATGTTGATGACTGGAAGTAGAAAAAATTTCCCTACTCCCTTCTGCGATGATGGCTTTATCGACATCAAAGTTTTTTTCTGGAGAGTCAAAGCGGATAATAGTGTTGGGTGTATTGAATTGTTCGAGAGTTTGTTTTCCTGCTATTAAGTCGGCGTAATCTACTACGGTGGCTGGTGGTAAGTTGAAATGGGCGATCGCTTCTTGGAGGAAACCGACACGGCGGTTTTCGGGGTTGGCGATGAGGATAAAATTTAGCATTATCTAATATATTCTTTATTCGTGGAGGGCAGAATAGCGATCGGCAAATTGAGATTCTTCATTACTCATGCAAAGCAGAGTATCGCGATCCTCCACATCCTCTTTCGATTTCATCCTCTTGATCGTCTGCAATCACCTGACAATTAAGCTGTAACAATCGTTGAACCATACTTTCTGACACGCAATTGTTAGAAATGTTGAGGGTGTGAAGTTGATTTATTGCTGGGCAATTTAACAAAGCCTCTGCCCCATAATCGCTTAAATTACCCATTGATAAGTCAAGCACTAAGAGACGTTCAATAATTGGTGATTGCACTATATTCTCTGCAAGCAAGTCAGAAAATTCGCTGCTACGAAGTCCTAAGTAAGCCAAATTTGGGAATGATTCACCAAACAAAATTGGTATCAAATTATCAATAATAAATGTTTCATTCCTTAGTTGCCTACCCAGCCACAGTTCTAAATATTCTAGCTTTGGTAATTCTAAGCCGCAAATTTGAGCAAAATTTTCATTACTTATATCTGCTGTTTCTATAATTAGCGTTTTTAAATTGTCATGTCTTAAAGATTTGCACTCTAATAGATATTTACTCAATTCACCATATACTTGCAGCAATTGCAAGTTAGGGAATGTTTCTAAAATTGGACGAATATCAAAAACTGCTAGTTTAGATTTGCGATATTCATGTTGCTCTATATCTACTATAAATAATGCTTTAAGATTGGGCAGTTTTTCGCAAGCATCAGAAAGGGCTTCTAAAACAATTCCAAATAAAACATTCTCGTTCAACCATTTTTCATATCCTATCTGAAAAATCAAAGCTTGAATTTTACTAAATTGATGGTCTTTTAAGAGAATATTAAACGTCTCTAAATTCATACTTTTACTACGATTTTCTGCTGTAAATTGAATCGCGTAAGCATGATTATCCGCGTCCGTAATACCAACTTTAGGATTAAATTGCTGGAATTTCCAGTTTTCCCCTTTAATAAAAAATTGATTAAAATTTTCTGGCATTAAAACCTCCAAATTTTGACATTACCATCTGCGCCACCACTCACTAACAGTTGCCCATCAGAACTTAGTGCCAATGAGCGAATAGGTTTTGTATGACCTTTAAATGAGAAGATTTTCTTCCCTGAAGCTAAATCCCATACTTTGATATTTTGGTCTCCCGCAGTCATAAAAGTTTTACCATCGGGACTGAATACGATAGAACGAACCCAATCAGCATGACCGTAAAAAGAAAAAACTTCTCCCCCGGTTTGCATATCCCAAATTTTAATTCTCTGGTCACTACCACTTACTAATGTACGCCCGTTAGGACTAACTGCTAAAGACCGTATTGAATGTGAATGTCCTTTAAATCTCCAGATTTCTCTCCCAGAATTTACATCCCAAATTTTGATAACTGTATCTTCACCACCACTAATTAAAAGATTGCCATCAGCAGAAATACAAATAGCATAAATTGCACTAGAGTTACCTAAGAAAGTAGCGATTTCTTGTCCTCTATTCAGATGCCACGCCTTAATACATCCACTTCCATCTGCACTATAAAATTTTTCTTTATAAGAATGTATGGCAAGAGCATAAATTATATTAGTATGCTTACTTAAGCCAAGGTGTTTACCTGTATTCCCATCCCAAATCATGATATTTTTATCTGCGCCAGCACTAATTATCTTCTGTCCATCATGACTAATAGCTACCCAATTAATATCAGAAGTATGATAATGATTAAACCGCAGATCAAATTTTTCTTGTCCTGTCTCTAAATTCCAGACTTTCGGCGAATTGATACTGTTATAGCGGCTATCACCTGAACCACATACCAAAGTTTTGTTATCAGGACTAATAGCTACAAAATGAACTTGTTGGTAATACGCTTTTAATGTATGAACGCACTGAAAAAATTCATAAGGATTAAAGTCTTGCAGTGCTTGTTTTACAGATGATTCCGTGCGCGATCGCAAAATCTTATAAGCCGATAATCTCACCTGTCCTGATTGATTTTGTAGAGATTGAATCACTGTTTCTAAACCTACATCACCATAATTCAACGCTTCGGAAAGTGCATTAACTTGTACCTCAACCACCGAACTTCTCAACCGACTTTTTACCCCCTCAATTCCTCCCAAAACGACACCGCTAACTGGTGGTGCTACTTCTCCACCAAGCACTGCATCATAAACTATTGGCTGATTTGGATTATTGTTCATCTTGGATAATCTTGTATTATTTTATTAATTTATTCCCAGACTGAGTAATAGCGATCGCTAAACTGAGAATCTGCAATTACTCGACATTTCAACTCGGAAAGCTGCTCAATTTTATTTTTATGTAAACGATTTGAGTTTATTCCCAAGCTGGAGAATAACGTTGGTAGTAATTTTGTGATTTAGCATTTACTTGACACTTAAGTTTAGATAATTTTTTAACCATATCTTTAGTTAAATGACTCTTACTCAGATTCAGAATTTGTAAGCGATTGATAGCCTGACAATTCAACAAAACTTCTGCTGCTTTGTCGCCCAAATTACCATCTGAAAAGTCAAGTCCAATCAAGCGATTAACTAACACTGAACGTGTAAGTGCAGTAGCAATTTTGTTATAATCTCTACCTCCTCGCAGCCCTAAGTATTTTAAATTAGGAAATAAATTACCTGAAAAGATAGGCGTTACTTCGGTTGCATTGGGTAGAGTATTATTATGATCTTTGAAAAAACCTAAATCCAGATATTCTAAAGCAGGTAATTCTAGTTTATAAATCTGCTGCAATATTCCACTATTTAAATATCCATCGAGAATCAATGTTTTAAGATGATTATGTCTTATTGGGCTAAATTCTAGATGACAACCATCACGGATTTCTAGGAATTCTAGATGAGGGTAAGTTTTCAAAATAGCGCTAATATCACCAAGAGGGGTTGGTGAAATATTATTGTCAATCCATACGGCTTTTAACCCACTTAAATATTCGTGAATATCAAACAAAACATCAACAGCATACTTAAATTTATTACCATAGCCAAATTGTTCAGAGGTAAGTTGAGAAATTAATACTTGTATCTGACTAATTTGCGGAGATTGTACTAATGATTGAACTTGTTCAACACTTTGTAAAACATAGACATTTTCAGATGAATTCATCATGCCTAATTTAGGATCAAATTTATCGTGCCAATCTTGTAATTTGGTAAATAACTGCAATTTGTCAAAATTTAGCAATGCGTGTTTTGTTTTTAAATCTGACCTATTCTGTAGTAATTGATATGCAGAATTTCGTACTTGTGCAGAGGAATCCTGCAAACCACCAATTACTAAATCTAAGCCTGCTGTTTCATAATTTAATGCTTCAGAAATTGCAGCAGATCGTGTCTCAGGAATTCTACTTTTCAGACGATTTTTAACACCTTCAATTCCTCCTAATACTACACTTGTCATAGGAGATGGAGTGTTTCCGCCTAAGATAGCATCAAATTCTTGGGGTTGATGTTGGTGATGATTGCTAGATTGCGATTGCTTTTTTCTGGCTGCTAAAATAGCATCATAAAATTCTGATACATTAAGTTCTATTTTTGAGCACCCATTACCCGTGATTACAGTACTATAATAACCACATTCTTTTGCTCGCTCGCTATGAGTCAGATGTAATAAAGTTTCAAGCTTTTCTAAGAGAGCTTCTCCTCGAAACTTTTCATATTTAAAATTAGACATGATTCACCTACCTATAAATTACTCAGAAACAGAACAATAGCGACCGTCAATATACCTATCTTCATCTTCTGCTTTCTGATTATTTGCCAAAACACGCACATCCAAACCAGAGAATTTCTCAATCATTTCCTGAGATAAAAAGTTTTCTGAGATATTGAGAATATCAAGATTATTTATCGCAGAACAATTCAGCAATTCTTCAGCACCAGCATCAATCAGCGTTCCCATTGAAAGGTCAAGTACGCTGATATAATCAAGAATTGGAGAACCTATAATAACGCTGACTATTTCATCGGTAAATTGACTATTGCGTAATCCTAAATAAACCAAATTGGGAAACTTTTCTGCAAAAAGAATCGGATTTAAATCTTCAACCCAACAATCTCCGCCGTAATCTTCACTACCAAACCATAATTCTAAATGTTCCAAGGCTGGTAGATTCATATTACAAATTTGTGCAACAGTATCCCGACTTAATCCCCCAGTTTCAACAATCAAGGCTTTGAGGTGATTGTGTCGTATCGGCGGACTAAATTGTAAACGATCGCCTCCACGAACTTGCAAAATTTCGAGTTTGGGATAAGCTTGTAAAATCGGACTTATATCGCTTTGTTGAATCCAAGATATTTCGGAATACTCAGAAGTAATATCACCAATAAAAACCGCTTTGAGATTAGTTAAATGTTGTTTAGCATCAACTAAAGCTTGGACAATACTACTTGAATCAGTCTGTGATGTTTCTGCCCACAAACCAAACACTAAAGCTTCTAATTTGTCGGCGTTGGGTTCTTGCAGAAGTCTACTAAGTTTACTGGGTAAATTCTCATGATTTTCATACTCAAACCTGAGAGCATAAGCATTGTTAACAGGTTCAACAATACCTACATTTGCATCGAACTCTACGACTTGGCGATTAGCAAATTGAGTAACATGATCACCTTTATACCCTTGATATTCGTTAAATCTCTCTTCCAAGTTCCAAGATTTATATGCTTGCAAAGCTTGTTTGACTTGCGGTTCTGTTTTTTGCTTTAATACTCGATAAGCAAAACGCTGCACCAATCTCGATTTATCTTGCAACGCTTGAATTAATACATCCAACCCAGCATCGCCATATTTCAACGCTTCGCTGAGTGCAGCAACCCGCACTTGAGTCACAGGATTTGATAAACAACGTTTAACCCCCTCAATTCCTCCTAAAACAACTCCATCCACAGGAGGCGGAGATTGTCCCCCCAACACTGCATCATAATCTCTGGGTTGATTTTGGTTGTCTGTCATGGTGCTTTACCTTTTGATTCTTTATTAGAATTCCCAAAAATGCTACGCATACATCAATGAATAATTGCCGTTGACGGAAATTTAGTAGAACATAGAGATGATTGTGGCATTTCTAACACCCTGAAAAAATCAAGAAATTATACTTATGGCAGAGTATCAGAAAGTTGAGTATCGCATTGCTAAAGATGGTAAAATTACCGAAACAGTCATTGGTGCTTCTGGTGCAGCTTGTACAAGCACAACATCTGGAATCGAAAACGCTTTAGGAGAGGTAGAAACTCAAGAACTGCTTCCTGAATATTATGAGGGAGACGAGAATGTGACTGGAACAGAACAACAGTCTCTCAAGCAAAAATAGGAGGGACGTAGATGATCGCAGATAACCTCTTAGACATCCAAGGAATGGGGATGTTTTCTCTGGAAAGCCTTTTGGCGATCGCAATCGGATTTTTAGCGTTACTTTTGATTATTCCAGCAATTAGTGCTGCGATCGCTCGCCAAGCAGACTTGGAAACTAACAAGTTAGAATTGGCACGATGTCTAGCGACAAACAGGTTAGCGTCTACGCAAATTGAATTGCTAGAAAATGAACTACAAGCAACTCATCAAAATTACTTAGAGTTAGAGCAAAAGTTACACCAGCTTCTTTCGGAAAAAGCAGCACTGCATCAGGAAGGCTTGCGACTGCATGAAGAATTGCAGCAGCAGCGTCTTGAACTGACAGACGAAATACGTTCTTCGACATTTGAGCAATTGCAGACATTGTTAACAAACTATCCCAGCATCCATCAGATGGTGCAGGTTAAACCAGAATTGCCAGCGAAAAATCTGCTTTCGATGTTTACCTCTTTAGATAACCTTCTGAATAAATGGGGTTACGAACAGATAGGTAAACCTTGGGAAAAAGTAGCTTACAATCCTCAAATTCATCAACCAGACACCGCTGATATTGCTTTATATGAGTTAGTTTATATTCGATTCGTTGGTTATCAGCATCAAGGAAAAATTCTTGTCCCTGCGAAAGTTAGCCGCACCTTACCGGGAGGGGGGAGGTGAGGGGGCAATCAATTCAAAATTCAAAATTCAAAATTAAAGAACTTCTGCCTCCTGCCTCCTGCCTTCTCTTTCCCAATTCCCAATTCCCAATTCCCAATTGCCAATGACTACAGTAATAATTGATTTTGGTACTAGCAATACTGTTGTTTGTACTACTGATTTGATTACGCAAAAACCACGGACATTGAGATTTGATTCAATGTCGCGCCGGTTTGAGGTTGGGGCTGAACAAGTTAGCGTTATACCCAGTTTAGTATTTGTGGAAGGGCGCGATCGCATCTTATTTGGTGAATCTGTACGCGCCAAACGCTTGGGGTTTGCCCAGCCGGAACGCTGTTTTAGAGCTTTTAAACGCGATTTGGCAGCAGATTTTGTCCCACCTCCCCGACAGTTGGATGGTAATAGTTACAGCGCTGAGGTGGTTTCGGAACTGTTTCTCAAGGAAATTTGGCAACAGGTTGAACAGCAATTACAACCCAGTAGCGTTATTTTCACAGTTCCCGTCGGTGCATTTGAGCGATATCTTGACTGGTTCCGCAACTTGGGCGACAAGTTAAATATTCCCGCAGTGCAAATTGTCGATGAATCTACCGCAGCAGCCCTTGGTTATGCTGTCAAGCATCCTGGTGCTGTAGTTTTGGTGGTTGATTTTGGCGGCGGTACTCTAGATTTAAGTTTAGTACGAACTGTCAGCGCTGAATCTGAACAGCAAGTAGTACGTGCCGAAGTTATCGCCAAATCCGATGCTTTTATTGGCGGCGTAGATATTGATACATGGATTGTCGAACATTATTTGCAAAAAATCGGTTCCTCCCGTGCTGAAGTTGGAGAAATCGGCTTTATGAATCTGCTGGAAGTAGCAGAAAGGGTAAAAATTCAAATTTCGGCAACAGATGAGGCGAAAGAAAGTTGGTTTGATGATGAAAATTTTATGTCCCATGAATTGCAATTGCATCGGGACGAATTAGGCGAAATTTTAGAAAATCAACAATTATTAGAACAGTTAAGACAGACGATAGATGAAGTATTAGCGATCGCACTTGCTAAAGGTATCAGCAAATCTACAATTGAACAAGTTTTATTAGTGGGTGGAACTTGTCAAATTCCCGCCGTGCAACAACTAGTAATTTCCTATTTTGGACGACAAAAGGTAAAGTTAGACAAACCCTTTGAAGCTGTCGCACATGGCGCATTAGCTTTAAGTGAAATGGCAGCAGTTGATGATTACCTGCGCCACAGTTATGCTATTCGTCTTTGGGAACCCCACAGCAAAAGTTATTCTTATTTAACTTTGATTGAAAAAGGGGCAAAGTATCCAGGGGCGCGTTCTGAAGCTTTAACTCTGCAAGTCGCCACAGAGGGACAGCGAGAAATTCGCCTTGATATTGGCGAAGTAGCAGAAGTTTCCCAAGCGGAAGTTTATTACGAT
This sequence comes from Nostoc sp. CALU 1950, assembly GCF_051172895.1. Classification (NCBI taxonomy): domain Bacteria; kingdom Bacillati; phylum Cyanobacteriota; class Cyanophyceae; order Nostocales; family Nostocaceae; genus Nostoc; species Nostoc sp. CALU 1950. Next base: position 34,729 of record NZ_JBDNJQ010000081.1, read on the forward strand.
CTTCAAGGAAGGATGACGAGTAGCCAATTAGTAAAACAAGATAGTTATCGCTCTTTGGAAACTCATCATCAACAAGTATGTGTTGCTCATATCGAACCGCCTGGACAAACAGGAATAGACCGAATACAGGCACAATTTGAAGTGAATGAACAACGGGTATTAGTAGTGACGGTAAAGGATTTATTGACGGGGAAAATGTTAGTTGATAGGGGAGCGATCGCTAAACTAAAATAATCTTATCTTTGCGCTATTTGCGTCTTTGCGGTTCGTTTAAAAAATAACCATAATTTTGTAAAATGCAATGCCAGAAAATCAGAATCAACCTAGAGAATATGATGCTGTGTTAGGTGGGCAAGTTACACCACCTGTTGCTGGCGTTGTTTTAGGGGGCATAGATGCTGTTAAACAGCGTTTAGCTAGTGTATCTTTGGAACAAAGAATTGCGGCGCTAGCAGATGCACTCAAGTATGGGGAAGCAGGTTTAGAATTAATCATTCAGACTTTGACAGATGTATCACCAGAAATACAGCTAACTGCTGAAAATTTGCTTTTCCAGCATCGGATAGAACCAAGAGTAAAACAAGCACTGCAAAAGTATAATCCTTGGCTACTATTTGAATGTCTGCAAACAATCAGCGGACATACAGATAGGGTTAACACGGTAGCCATTAGTCCTGATGGGCAAACATTTGTTAGTGGTGGTGGTCTTGAATTCGTGAGTGAAAACGGTGAAGTTGCAAAACTTTGGGATTTAAAAACAGGTCATCTCCTCAAAACTCTTGTTGGGCATTTAAGCTATATTCAGTCCATTGTTTTCAATCCTGATGGGCAAAGCGTTTTTACTAGTTGCTGCGAAACAATCAAATTGTGGAATTTGCAGACAGGTGAACAAGAGGACATTCTCACTTTTGCTACTTATGCAAATGAGGTTGAATCTCCAGCCAGAATTAGACTTTTCCCTATGTCAGGAGGAATTGATAGTTTTGCTATTAGTCCTGATGGTCACTTGCTTGCTTGTAGGATAGGGGAAACGCATCTTATTTCCTAATAAAAACTGAGAGAGATTTCAAAATGACA